>CP077645.1 GCA_019056435.1 Stutzerimonas stutzeri | reverse complement strand
GTAGAACAAACAGAAACGGCAGGCTACGAAGGTGGTCAAAGGCGAAGGTGTTACGGACGTAACCGATATTGTAACGCGGGACGGCGGCGATAAACCGAATAACTGGGGTTTCAACCAGTCGCTGCGGGTACTAACTGCCGCGATTTGCTGAGAACGGCGCGCTGAGTAGCGGAGTTGAAACAGCTCGAAATCGACCGCCAGTTGGCGATTGAGCACCAATCTATGCCTGAACTAGAACGGCCGGAGAACGACCAAAACGCCGTCATAACGGATGGTGAGGTGGCGGATGAAGCGGAAATAGCGCCAGTTAAACGCAGTTGGTGGGACCGTCTGACTGGAAAATGAATAAAATTCAACGCTGTTAACCTTTAGCGATTTAAAATACAAGACTGGAACTTCATGTATGGACTGGTTACGGTACCTTCAAGAAAGACGAAAGGAGGTAGCCGTATGTTCATCGAGATCGGGGAGCTAACACTCCAACTTGTCTTCAATTTAGACTTTGGTGGCATTGAGGTCGCACCACTTTACTTCATTGTTGGTCGCCATGTCGCACTACTGAAGACAAAAAAGACGCGAACTAAGAAGTCGCGTCGCAAAGGCAAATAACAACCGTGGGCCTCGCGTGACGGCGCGGGTCCTTTGCTTCATCTTAGCTGTAGGCTAGCTTGTGGTCAACGGCACATTTCGTGCCACACCGCTGATTTACTGGCACATTTCGTGCCATTTCGAGGGTTAGCGTGATATCACGGAAACGGCAGGCCCTGCCTGGCCTAGAACGAAAAGTGATAGCAGTTTTCCCTTATGCTCTTTGAACGCTTTTGAACGCTTGAACATTCAAAAGGGTAAAATAAAAATATCTAGTTATCTTATTGAACTTAGGGAGCATCTTCATGAGTAATGAAATGAATGGGTTAAAAAGAGAGGTTATCCAAAATTCGATGACAACCATCATCAAATCCGAATACAGCCCTGCAGCAAAGCAAAGCATTATTGAGGAACTTAGAGTCACATTACCTAGGATAACTTCAGATGCTGATGAAAAAATAAAACGTATTGAAGATGCAGGAAGGATATTAATATTCATCGACGATGAAGCAACTAATAACAGAAACATGGTACAAGCTTTTAAAGATTTAAAAACTAGTGCGCTGACTTGCTTAAGAGGTGTTTTAACTGAAATTGAACTAGATGAAAAATTCGGGAAGATAATACCAGAAACAAATAAGTACATAACGTCCAATCAACAAATTTTAAAAGATAGTTTTCCTGACCATTATTCTGAAAATCTGTAACGTATTCTAACCCCGAATCTATACTTGAGCCCGTTGATAACCATCTCATCTCTCAAAATAACAAGAAGATCTTTGTCGTACACGGCCATGATAGCGCGTTGAAAATGAGGTCGCTCGCTTCATCGAAAGGCAAGGTATTGAAGCTATCATTTTGCATGAACAGATAAGTCAAGGTAGTACAATTATCGAGAAAATCGAATCTTATTCAAACGTAGGATTCGCTATTATTTTGTACACACCATGTGATCTAGGCAAATCAGCAAATGCATCAGATGAGGAGCTTAAGAACCGAGCTAGACAAAATGTTGTATTTGAACATGGATATTTTACAGCAAAACTAGGCCGCAAAAGGGTCGTGGCTTTGAGTAAAGGAGCGGTTGAGTTACCTAACGATATTTCTGGTGTTGTATATGAATCATATGACGAGGCAGGAGCATGGAAATTATCATTAGGCAGAGAACTAGCGGCCGAGGATACGACATAGATTCATTTAAAATTTAACAATAAAAGACCCTGATTGGCATCGGAGTCTCAATCTATGAGCGGGTCTTGGCGGACCGGCTCTTTTTATTTGGCGCTGGCGTGAGAACTTCTTGTAAGTAACAGCGCAAATAGGTTGAGGGCGTTACTAGTTGTGCTTGGCGGCCTAGTGGCGTCACAGCCCGCGAGCTGACACCTCGCGATACAAATCGGCTACAGCGGGTTGGCGGACTCCCACTCGTCGTTTTTCAGCGTAGGGACGTTAAAAGCGCCCTCCATATCGGTCATTAGCGCGGCGAGGCGGTAGTCACGCATGGCACCGTCTTCACCCGCCATAATATCGTCGTAACGCGCTTTAAATTGCTCAATCATCGGGCGTCACCGCGTTTACGGTAGCTGACGGTAATCTCGCCCACGTCCGCTCGTAAATTGCCTAACGTCCACCAGCTTGTGTCCGGGTCACGCTCGATTAGGCGGTAACTGCGGTCGTAATCGAACAAATCCACGCCGGCGACATGCTGTAGGTGCGCCTTAATCGCGTGCAACGCTAACTCTTTAGCGGCTTGGTCGTGCCCATAGCCCAGTTCGTGGCCTTCACGCTCGGCACGCTCGAACTCTTCCTCGTCACACTCGAATAAAAAGCTGATTAGGCGCTTGCTTGACCGCTCGAAACCGACCAAGCTGACCTCCGCCTCATATTGCACCGTCATATATGGCTCTTCTGTCGCCGGTAGTTGCAATTCACCGACTCGCAAATAGTCTAAAACCCTAATTGTCATCAAGTTTACCGCCTCTCTAAGTATGTACCTATATTGTAACTGGTGGCGCTCGACCTGCCACAAAATACCATTCGACATTTTACCCTCAATCATCCGACAATCTTGATTTGCAATTGGCGAGTCTCAGCGATCGATCGGTCCAACAGCCCAGCAACCTCTTTAACCCCAGCCCAATAGACTCCGCTCACAGTATAGATATAGTAAAGCCCCGCCCGTACTTGCACAATCTTAGTGACCCGATTATTTTGATAAGCCATTTTGCAACGCCTCCTTGTTGTTTGTGAATTAAATGTACACCGTTTGTGCGCACACGTAAAGACTTTATTCCAATCTTTTGAATCTTTTTTGAGATTCATTAGGTACAATAAGGGTAGATAACGCACCACCGGGAGGAAAACAACATGAAACTCGATAAGAATAAAGTCCGCGAGATGGCCGGAAAGCCACCAGTAGAGGAACAAGCAAATAAGACGCCACACGTCGAGCCGAACCGCAACCGTAAACGGAAACAGTTCACATTGTCGGACACCACTCGAGATCAACTGGAGTATTTGAGGAAGTATCATGGGTCATCGGAGAGTAGCGTCGTCGATCGGGCCATCGACCATTATTATGAGTATGTCGTCACCCACAAAGAACCGCTGCTGGATAGAACAAACAAATAATCCACGAGTAAAACGCCCCAGCGCTTAAATCGCGTCTGTGGGCGTTTTTTGCGAGCTGGTACCGGCGTAAAACGACGCCACGTCCCGTAAACAAGGGTTAGGTATGGTCGAGCGGGATAGGGCGTTTTCTCTCGGTAGTTGTCGAGGAAAAGCGGTATGTCGGTCATAAACGTCACCAGACGCCACAGGACGCCGTATAAGCGTTCACAACGCCCGATACATACAAACCAACTAGGTAAATCGTTACAAGCGCTTAGAACGCCTCCTAGACGCCTTAAATGACGCTTGTGTGGGTCATTGTGCGTCAAAAATGAATTTTGATGTGCGGTATTTTGCGCGAGGGTGCGTGACTTGTCGAAAAATGACGACTTGGGGCGGGGTGGAACAGTATTGACCGTGGGGCAGCGGGTCCAGCGAAGTCAAACATGATTTTTGGTGCGCGGGTTTGGGGTGTCGAAGGTAGGCGGTCGGAGATGGGGCTGGATGGGGCGCAGGGCATCCCCGGCATGTATATCATATTCATCGTTATTCATTCGTTCACGCTGATAATCGCCAGCCTTGCGGATAACATATCTTATGTCAATCGTTGTATCGTTAATAAACGTTGGTGTTGAGCCATTCCGTGAATTACCGATAATTATCACGTTAACCGCCTATTGTATACAGCAAGCGGTTACCGCGCTACAAATGGCTTAGTGTAGCCATTTACCGGTGTTATCGGTAGTTGCCGAGATGTATACCAAACGTACATCTCCGTCTCGAGAGCGGCGCATAAAATCTTGCATATTCGGCGGTGGTTCCGCCAGTATCCGGTCACCGTGATCAGCGAAATAATCACTGTAAATCACTGTCGGATAGCGGTGGGAATGGCGTAGTGGAGCGGTTGGTGGCGCATATGGCGATTGTGACTGGTGTATCGCGCCCCAAAAAGAATTGGCGGGGCCTCCGTCAGAAGGCGTCTGCGGAAAATCCAGCGCCATTTGCACGCCTATTCCCGGTATCCTTCGCCACATGCCGCCCCATTTCCTTCTATTATGGCGCCAAGCCTCGCCACCCTACGCCGTCCACCGAAGATAATCCTACACGTCAGACCGTCAACAGGCGCTCCATCTTCCGGAGTCCTTTGTTGCGATTACCGCTAGTGTACATCTTGGCCGCGTCGAGTACCGCCAACCGTAGCTTGATATCCTCCGGCGTTAACCGGATTTCGTCGCGATTGGTCGTGACCACGGCGATTTTGCCGATCAGTCCGTTGATTTGGAACAATAGCTTGGCAGCGGCCGCATTACCGTCCTCGATTACGGCGTCGGCCATCGCATTGAGCATCTCCGGTAGGCGGTCCGCACTGGTGGCGATTACCGCGTCCTTGTATGCCTGCTCAAATACCGGCTTACGGCGCCATTCACGGACAGTATTGCGGTGGACCCCGCATGCTTCTGCGATTTCAATGTCCGTCATCTTGCGGCCATTGGCGTCACCGAGCGTCATGTACTGGATGGCTTGGTGTTGGGCGACGGTCAACGTTGTCGCCGGTTTCGGGCCGGGCTTGCCGACAGTTTTTGCTTTGCCGTCGTAACGTGGATCCGTAACTCGAATATTAGTGGCCATAGTTAGTTGGCTCCTTTTTGTTGGGTTATGCGGCGCTAATCACCGCCATTTCTTTCTCGACAAGGTCGCAATATGTACGGACGAAGTAGCCGACGACGTTTTTGACGCCGTAATGCTTGGCTACGTAAGCCGTTCGTACAGCTGCAGATTGAAGGCATTTCAAATACGCCGGTGACGTTAGGTCCCAACGAACGAGATATGGCGTCATTTCGACGTCTTGTACGTGTTTGAATAAGGCGTCACGTAGAACGGCGCCGTTATTTGCAAATAACTCGATGAACTTCCGGTCAGAGAGACGGAGGGCGTTGGTCGCATAGACGATTTGTTCCGGAATATCGTACGCGCTCGCCAATTCTTTCTTCGTCACCGAAGCAACTGGAGCCTGTGGCCGGTCGGCGTCAGCTTCGAATGTATTTGTATTTAAGGTTTTAGGGTTTAAGTTAGGGTCTAATGGGGAGTCAAAACCGCAATTTTCCGGGGAGACAACCGCCTCGAAAACCGGTTCATCAGGACGACGAACCAACCGTAAAACGTTTGCAGTTTGACGTTTGTCGCCAGCTTTGCGGCGTGCTGAAAACACCTCAATGGCTCCAAGTTCCGCCAAAGTACCGATAGCCCGCTGGATTGTACGTGGTGAGCACTCTAGTTTGTCTGCCATCGTCGATTTCGACATATACGAGACTCCTGGATATTTGACGCTGTATGTACTGATCGGGAACAATACTTTCTGCTCGGTCTTGTTTAGGTCATTGGATAAGCGGTCACGGTGGTAGGCGTGAGATTTATTTACGTCCGTTTTATCAGCATGGTTAGCGAGGCTGGATACTGCCTCTTCAGATAGGATGATAGCGAATTTCGACATGGTGTTTGCTCCTTTTTTGGAACAAAAAAGCGCTCCCGATTCCGAAGAGATCGAGAACGCTTAAGGCATGATTCGCATCAAAAAATGTGCAAAATGTAGCCCTAGTGGTTGAATTCCGAGTTTAAACTTTGTATTATTAGTACATAAACTAATAAACGAAGTCCGGAAAAGCGTTGTCGATGGTGTGAACATCGGGGACGTCCTTATCTCACTGCGACCAACAGTGATTAAGGCCGGGCTTTTTTGTCGTTCAATTATTTGTTAGAACTAGTGTACCCCTTAGCCATTCCCCCGATGCAACCATTTTTCCTGTGTCCCGCCCCAATCATTTCCAACCTTTTAAAAACGACCACCAAACTTGTATGAGTATGGACTGTTTATGTTATTTCAAATACCTTAATTTAAACCTTTTTTCTTTTCAATACGGTACGTGAAATAATTCAGTCGTTTAGCTGAACAAGGCGACTATGCACGTAGTTAGCGCCCCCGTCAACGTCCGAAACCACCATTACATCCACTCCCACGGCCAGTTGGTTGGGGTGATAGATCGTCATGCTCTGCACCTCACCGGCCAGCACCACCTCAACATCTTCCTCGTGCGCCATTAAGTCGGGATTGACCACCAAATCGTCGCCGCTGACCTCGAGGTCAAAGCGCGACAGATAGATTGTCAGTGGTAACTCACTAACCACTTCGCCGCCTTTGCACGCGCATCTGCCGGCCCTTTGCCCTGCTCGAGTATCGCTACTTGCACGCTACGCTTCCCGAACGCCATGCACTCGGTCTTAGCTAGCCCGATGTCAATCCGCTTGGCCTTGATCGCACCGCCCGTGTCCTCGGCCAAATAAACGCCGTTAGCCGACGGATATGCTGACGACTTGATGTAGACGACGCTACCGTAAGGAATCACTTTCGGGTCGACCGCGATACTCCGGCCTGTTGCAAATTTGGTGCCAGTGGCTACTAAGCCATCACCATTACCGTTGATCCCGCCCAACGCCGTATTGTATACGGTGGCAACAAAGCCTGCGAGATAGTTCAAGCTGATGCCCGGGACCGTCGCGCCACCGATTGTGCTCGTGTCGGCGTTGGGATCGCTTGTGTCCGGCATCCTAGGCGCCACATATGTTTGTCCGTTCATTTGATGCTCCTTTCGTAGATTTAAGTATAAAAAAGGCGCCACTCGATGTGAGCGGCGCGAATCGGAATTAGAACTTATGTCGTTGGAGAGTCACATTTCGTCCACCCCCTCTAATGATAGTTGCAGAGCGAATATCCCGTCGGCATCGACGTCGACCGCTCCGCTCAAAAAGTCGTGCAGGAAGACCCGCCAATACTCGACGACTGCGCCCCGACCGCGATCAGCCAGCGCACGTTCGCGAGCCTTACCCATGTCCCCGGCGATACTGCCGAGTTCATAAATCTCGTCGTGATTGACGTTATGTCGCGCTGTGAGCCGTAGTATGTCGGCGTCGTGTACAAAGAACCGCATGATTCATCACCTCGCTACAGATGATAGCAGGCGTAATCATGCGGAAGATAGCGTTGGAAAAGCGTAATTAGCGCCACTAAATTGATACTTGACATTCTTAAAACGTCTTTCACTCAACCAAAAACGGCTTAACAGAGCCGTTTTAAAACGAAGAAAGTATCACAAAAAATTTTTTTGAAAGTTTTTTTTAAGAATCTCCATTCTCGGGTTATGATATATAAGTGGAGAAGCTTTCGGGGATCACCAGCATCACTTCTTGCGATCTAATTCGTACAGGAGGTGATGCTATGCATGAATTAGTTCTTGCTGTCGCATCTGTCCTCGCTGACTTCTTGAATGTCATCGAATGGGATAAAGCAAACGATTTTATGTCGTTTGTTAAAACCACACTCGAGGCGTGCTTGTTAGTCGCGAAGGTTCCAGATAAAAACGACAACAAAAAAGGCGAATAAGACTGTAGAGGGTCTTAATCACCTGTTATCATGCGCTCAACTAGAGATTGAGCAGGTCGTTCCCGCTTTGAGTAAGAGAATCGACGTTATTACGTTTTAAGTTCAGAGAGCGAGAATGTGATACTCCGATCTCTTCGATTGTGGAACCACGTACGCCATCGCAGCGGCAACTGCGGTGGCTTTTTGCTTTGTTCTGCAAAAATACGGATAATACACCTTCAATGATAGCTAACCTAGAGCCGTTCGGCAAGACCCCTTTTCGCGAAAGGCGACAAAAGTATTGCGAATGGATGGACCTTTGGGTCGAGAATGTATTAGTGAGTATAGTACCCGTTTTTATGACAGGACAATCCTTAAATCCGAGTCACACCCTGCGTGGATCCAACTCCGCCGCCCGTATTGCTCGCAAAATGAGCGGCACAGCGCGAAATAGTCCGCAACGTTGTCACTATCTTTCCCACACGACAACGCCTTAGCTTCCGCACGCTCTAAAGTATCCGTTGTTGGCTTTTTAGTCGCGCCATTGCCTAACTCTAACGCCATGTAACGGGCATCAATCGCCTCGCTAGTTACGTCAAAGCGCTCCTTACGCTCCATCACCGCGACACTATGCTCCAAGAAATTCCCGTCATCTGCCTGTAAGATTCTCATTGTTCCGTTACCTCCGATGTATTAACGTCTATCGATTTCCGTCCGTCTGACACTTTAATTACATCCTCATATTGCTGTAATTTCGATGACCGGGCGACCTCATGATCAGGGATCCGTCTGCCCTTTCGCTTCAGAACATACGTAGAAAACTCTTCTTGCTGTAGAGCGTCCAAGAATAAGCCGTAGTTATCGGGATTATTGAGCGCTACTTTAGCGTTGTGACCGTTAGTCCGGAGCGCCGCGCCTACTAATCCTGTTTGCTCAGCAATTACATTCTCGTGTAAGCCGCCGATGTGTAGCGGTGCTTCGAAAAATGCCGCATCCTCAAGAAGCGCGTTACCGTCAGTTGACCCCAAAAAGCACCACCGAATTTTAAGGTGCGTAGATGGGCACTCTCGTGATTTTGCTCTTACTGAAGCGGGTGATATAATCAAGATGCACTTTGGATAATGGAGGATGACATCTTATGTCCAAAGTAAAAAATAATTCCGAATACTATGTAATCAGAATAAGAAAGAGTCGCGTGGATTGGTTGCTTGATAGAAATAGCCTTTTCAGAAGCATAGTCACTCTTTTCGTAGAACTCTTTACTGTATTAGGAGTTGTAGTTACTTTGCTCGCATTATTGATTAAATAAGAGACGGCTTCGGTCGTCTTTTTTGTATGTATGTCTCTTGCGGCATGATAAGCTAGTATCAAATCGCGTCACAAGAACGCTATAACGATAGGAGGCCGCACGAAATGACCGACGAATTTTCTTACTCAAGCGCTGATATATGCGAATTGTTCAGTATAAAATCGTCAACACTTCGCAAGTGGGCGTTATTGCTACAGGACGCTGGGCACCGTTTCACTTATGACGCGCACAGCAAGCGGATTTACCATGATCGGGACGTAACGCTGCTTCACGCTTTTGTGGCCGCTCGCAAGCCGGGCGTTACAGTACAGCAGGCGGCAAAAACCGCAGTAGAACAACAGAAACGGCAGGCTACGAAGGTGGTCAAAGGCGAAGGTGTTACGGACGTAACCGATATTGTAACGCGTGACGGCGGCGATAAACCGATAACGACGGACCCAGCCGTTATGGAAGTGCTGACTAGTTTAGTGACGGAAGTTAGAGAATTGCGCGCTGAAATAGCGGAGTTGAAACAGCTCGAAATCGACCGCCAGTTGGCGATTGAGCACCAATCTATGCCTGAACTAGAACGGCCGGAGAACGACCAAAACGCCGTCATAACGGATGGTGAGGTGGCGGATGAAGCGGAAATAGCGCCAGTTAAACGCAGTTGGTGGGACCGTCTGACTGGAAAATGAATAAAATTCAACGCTGTTAACCTTTAGCGATTTAAAATACAAGACTGGAACTTCATGTATGGACTGGTTACGGTACCTTCAAGAAAGACGAAAGGAGGTAGCCGTATGTTCATCGAGATCGGGGAGCTAACACTCCAACTTGTCTTCAATTTAGACTTTGGTGGCATTGAGGTCGCACCACTTTACTTCATTGTTGGTCGCCATGTCGGCACTACTGAAGACAAAAAAAAGACGCGAACTAAGAGTCGCGTCGCAAAGGCAAATAACAACCGTGGGCCTCGCGTGACGGCGCGGGGTCCTTTGCTTCATCTTAGCTGTAGGCTAGCTTGTGGTCAACGGCACATTTCGTGCCACACCGCTGATTTACTGGCACATTTCGTGCCATTTCGAGGGTTAGCGTGATATCACGGAAACGGCAGGCTCTGCCTGGCCTAGAACGAAAAGTGATAGCAGTTTTCCCTTATGCTCTTTGAACGCTTTTTGAACGCTTGAACATTCAAAAGGGTAAAATAAAAAATATCTAGTTATCTTATTGAACTTAGGGAGGATCTTCATGAGTAATGAAATGAATGGGTTAAAAAGAGAGGTTATCCAAAATTTGATGACAACCATCATCAAATCCGAATACAGCCCTGCGGCAAAGCAAAGCATTATTGAGGAACTTAGAGTCACATTACCTAGGATAACTTCAGATGCTGATGAAAAAATAAAACGTATTGAAGATGCAGGAAGGATATTAATATTCATCGACGATGAAGCGACTAATAACAGAAACATGGTACAAGCTTTTAAAGATTTAAAAACTAGTGCGCTGACTTGCTTAAGAGGTGTTTTAACTGAAATTGAACTAGATGAAAAATTCGGGAAGATAATACCAGAAACAAATAAGTACATAACGTCCAATCAACAAATTTTAAAAGATAGTTTTCCTGACCATTATTCTGAAAAATCTGTAACGTATTCTAACCCCGAATCTATACTTGAGCCCGTTGATAACCATCTCATCTCTCAAAATAACAAGAAGATCTTTGTCGTACACGGCCATGATAGCGCGTTGAAAAATGAGGTCGCTCGCTTCATCGAAAGGCAAGGTATTGAAGCTATCATTTTGCATGAACAGATAAGTCAAGGTAGTACAATTATCGAGAAAATCGAATCTTATTCAAACGTAGGATTCGCTATTATTTTGTACACACCATGTGATCCAGGCAAATCAGCAAATGCATCAGATGAGGAGCTTAAGAACCGAGCTAGACAAAATGTTGTATTTGAACATGGATATTTTACAGCAAAACTAGGCCGCAAAAGGGTCGTGGCTTTGAGTAAAGGAGCGGTTGAGTTACCTAACGATATTTCTGGTGTTGTATATGAATCATATGACGAGGCAGGAGCATGGAAATTATCATTAGGCAGAGAACTAGCGGCCGCAGGATACGACATAGATTCATTTAAAATTTAACAATAAAAGACCCCGATTGGCATCGGAGTCTCAATCTATGAGCGGGTCTTGGCGGACCGGCTCTTTTTTATTTGGCGCTGGCGTGAGAACTTCTTGTAAGTAACAGCTGCAAATAGGTTGAGGGCGTTACTAGTTGTGCTTGGCGGCCTAGTGGCGTCACAGCCCGCGAGCTTTCGACACCTCGCGATACAAATCGGCTACAGCGGGGTTGGCGGACTCCCCACTCGTCGTTTTTCAGCGTAGGGACGTTAAAAGCGCCCTCCATATCGGTCATTAGCGCGGCGAGGCGGTAGTCACGCATGGCACCGTCTTCACCCGCCATAATATCGTCGTAACGCGCTTTAAATTGCTCAATCATCGGGCGTCACCGCGTTTACGGTAGCTGACGGTAATCTCGCCCACGTCCGCTCGTAAATTGCCTAACGTCCACCAGCTTGTGTCCGGGTCACGCTCGATTAGGCGGTAACTGCGGTCGTAATCGAACAAATCCACGCCGGCGACATGCTGTAGGTGCGCCTTAATCGCGTGCAACGCTAACTCTTTAGCGGCTTGGTCGTGCCCATAGCCCAGTTCGTGGCCTTCACGCTCGGCACGCTCGAACTCTTCCTCGTCACACTCGAATAAAAAGCTGATTAGGCGCTTGCTTGACCGCTCGAAACCGACCAAGCTGACCTCCGCCTCATATTGCACCGTCATATATGGCTCTTCTGCTGCCGGTAGTTGCAATTCACCGACTCGCAAATAGTCTAAAACCTTAATTGTCATCAAGTTTACCGCCTCTCTAAGTATGTACCTATATTGTAACTGGTGGCGCTCGACCTGCCACAAAATACCATTCGACATTTTACCCTCAATCATCCGACAATCTTGATTTGCAATTGGCGAGTCTCAGCGATTGATCGGTCCAACAGCCCAGCAACCTCTTTAACCCCAGCCCAATAGACTCCGCTCACAGTATAGATATAGTAAAGCCCCGCCCGTACTTGCACAATCTTAGTGACCCGATTATTTTGATAAGCCATTTTGCAACGCCTCCTTGTTGTTTGTGAATTAAATGTACACCGTTTGTGCGCACACGTAAAGACTTTATTCCAATCTTTTTGAATCTTTTTGAGATTCATTAGGTACAATAAGGGTAGATAACGCACCACCGGGAGGAAAACAACATGAAACTCGATAAGAATAAAGTCCGCGAGATGGCCGGAAAGCCACCAGTAGAGGAACAAGCAAATAAGACGCCACACGTCGAGCCGAACCGCAACCGTAAACGGAAACAGTTCACATTGTCGGACACCACTCGAGATCAACTGGAGTATTTGAGGAAGTATCATGGGTCATCGGAGAGTAGCGTCGTTGATCGGGCCATCGACCATTATTATGAGTATGTCGTCACCCACAAAGAACCGCCGCTGGATAGAACAAACAAATAATCCACGAGTAAAACGCCCCAGCGCTTAAATCGCGTCTGTGGGCGTTTTTTGCGAGCTGGTACCGGCGTAAAACGACGCCACGTCCCGTAAACAAGGGTTAGGTATGGTCGAGCGGGATAGGGCGTTTTCTCTCGGTAGTTGTCGAGGAAAAAGCGGTATGTCGGTCATAAACGTCACCAGACGCCACAGGACGCCGTATAAGCGTTCACAACGCCCGATACATACAAACCAACTAGGTAAATCGTTACAAGCGCTTAGAACGCCTCCTAGACGCCTTAAATGACGCTTGTGTGGGTCATTGTGCGTCAAAAATGAATTTTGATGTGCGGTATTTTGCGCGAGGGTGCGTGACTTGTCGAAAAATGACGACTTGGGGCGGGGTGGAACAGTATTGACCGTGGGGCAGCGGGTCCAGCGAAGTCAAACATGATTTTTGGTGCGCGGGTTTGGGGTGTCGAAGGTAGGCGGTCGGAGATGGGGGCTGGATGGGGCGCAGGGCATCCCCCGGCATGTATATCATATTCATCGTTATTCATTCGTTCACGCTGATAATCGCCAGCCTTGCGGATAACATATCTTATGTCAATCGTTGTATCGTTAATAAACGTTGGTGTTGAGCCATTCCGTGAATTACCGATAATTATCACGTTAACCGCCTATTGTATACAGCAAGCGGTTACCGCGCTACAAATGGCTTAGTGTAGCCATTTACCGGTGTTATCGGTAGTTGCCGAGATGTATACTAAACGTACATCTCCGTCTCGAGAGCGGCTGCATAAAATCTTGCATATTCGGCGGTGGTTCCGCCAGTATCCGGTCACCGTGATCAGCGAAATAATCACTGTAAATCACTGTCGGATAGCGGTGGGAATGGCGTAGTGGAGCGGTTGGTGGCGCATATGGCGATTGTGACTGGTGTATCGCGCCCCAAAAGAATTGGCGGGGCCTCCGTCAGAAGGCGTCTGCGGAAAATCCAGCGCCATTTGCACGCCTATTCCCGGTATCCTTCGCCACATGCCGCCCCATTTCCTTCTATTATGGCGCCAAGCCTCGCCACCCTACGCCGTCCACCGAAGATAATCCTACACGTCAGACCGTCAACAGGCGCTCCATCTTCCGGAGTCCTTTGCTGCGATTACCGCTAGTGTACATCTTGGTGCGTCGAGTACCGCCAACCGTAGCTTGATATCCTCCGGCGTTAACCGGATTTCGTCGCGATTGGTCGTGACCACGGCGATTTTGCCGATCAGTCCGTTGATTTGGAACAATAGCTTGGCAGCGGCCGCATTACCGTCCTCGATTACGGCGTCGGCCATCGCATTGAGCATCTCCGGTAGGCGGTCCGCACTGGTGGCGATTACCGCGTCCTTGTATGCCTGCTCAAATACCGGCTTACGGCGCCATTCACGGACAGTATTGCGGTGGACCCCGCATGCTTCTGCGATTTCAATGTCCGTCATCTTGCGGCCATTGGCGTCACCGAGCGTCATGTACTGGATGGCTTGGTGTTGGGCGACGGTCAACGTTGTCGCCGGTTTCGGGCCGGGCTTGCCGACAGTTTTTGCTTTGCCGTCGTAACGTATCTGTAACTCGAATATTAGTGGCCATAGTTAGTTGGCTCCTTTTTTGTTGGGTTATGCGGCGCTAATCACCGCCATTTCTTTCTCGACAAGGTCGCAATATGTACGGACGAAGTAGCCGACGACGTTTTTGACGCCGTAATGCTTGGCTACGTAAGCCGTTCGTACAGCTGCAGATTGAAGGCATTTCAAATACGCCGGTGACGTTAGGTCCCAACGAACGAGATATGGCGTCATTTCGACGTCTTGTACGTGTTTGAATAAGGCGTCACGTAGAACGGCGCCGTTATTTGCAAATAACTCGATGAACTTCCGGTCAGAGAGACGGAGGGCGTTGGTCGCATAGACGATTTGTTCCGAATATCGTACGCGCTCGCCAATTCTTTCTTCGTCACCGAAGCAACTGGAGCCTGTGGCCGGTCGGCGTCAGCTTCGAATGTATTTGTATTTAAGGTTTTAGGGTTTAAGTTAGGGTCTAATGGGGAGTCAAAACCGCAATTTTCCGGGGAGACAACCGCCTCGAAAACCGGTTCATCAGGACGACGAACCAACCGTAAAACGTTTGCAGTTTGACGTTTGTCGCCAGCTTTGCGGCGTGCTGAAAACACCTCAATGGCTCCAAGTTCCGCCAAAGTACCGATAGCCCGCTGGATTGTACGTGGTGAGCACTCTAGTTTGTCTGCCATCGTCGATTTCGACATATACGAGACTCCTGGATATTTGACGCTGTATGTACTGATCAGGAACAATACTTTCTGCTCGGTCTTGTTTAGGTCATTGGATAAGCGGTCACGGTGGTAGGCGTGAGATTTATTTACGTCCGTTTTATCAGCATGGTTAGCGAGGCTGGATACTGCCTCTTCAGATAGGATGATAGCGAATTTCGACATGGTGTTTGCTCCTTTTTGGAACAAAAAAGCGCTCCCGATTCCGAAGAGATCGAGAACGCTTAAGGCATGATTCGCATCAAAAAATGTGCAAAATGTAGCCTAGTGGTTGAATTCGAGTTTAAACTTTGTATTATTAGTACATAAACTAATAAACGAAGTCCGGAAAAGCGTTGTCGATGGTGTGAACATCGGGGACGTCCTTATCTCACTGCGACCAACAGTGATTAAGGCCGGGCTTTTTTGTCGTTCAATTATTTGTTAGAACTAGTGTACCCCTTAGCCATTCCCCGATGCAACCATTTTTCCTGTGTCCCGCCCCAATCATTTCCAACCTTTAAAAACGACCACCAAAACTTGTATGAGTATGGACTGTTTATGTTATTTCAAATACCTTAATTTAAACCTTTTTCCTTTCAGCACGGTACGTGAAATAATTCAGTCGTTTAGCTGAACAAGGCGACTATGCACGTAGTTAGCGCCCCCGTCAACGTCCGAAACCACCATTACATCCACTCCCACGGCCAGTTGGTTGGGGGTGATGGATCGTCATGCTCTGCACCTCACCGGCCAGCACCACCTCAACATCTTCCTCGTGCGCCATTAAGTCGGGATTGACCACCAAATCGTCGCCGCTGACCTCGAGGTCAAAGCGCGACAGATAGATTGTCAGTGGTAACTCACTAACCACTTCGCCGCCTTTGCACGCGCATCTGCCGGCCCTTTGCCCTGCTCGAGTATCGCTACTTGCACGCTACGCTTCCCGAACGCCATGCACTCGGTCTTAGCTAGCCCGATGTCAATCCGCTTGGCCTTGATCGCACCGCCCGTGTCCTCGGCCAAATAAACGCCGTTAGCCGACGGATATGCTGACGACTTGATGTAGACGACGCTACCGTAAGGAATCACTTTCGGGTCGACCGCGATACTCCGGCCTGTTGCAAATTTGGTGCCAGTGGCTACTAAGCCATCACCATTACCGTCGATCCCGCCCAACGCCGTATTGTATACGGTGGCAACAAAGCCTGCGAGATAGTTCAAGCTGATGCCCGGGACCGTCGCGCCACCGATTGTGCTCGTGTCGGCGTTGGGATCGCTTGTGTCCGGCATCCTAGGCGCCACATATGTTTGTCCGTTCATTTGATGCTCCTTTCGTAGATTTAAGTATAAAAGGCGCCACTCGATGTGAGCGGCGCGAATCGGAATTAGAACTTATGTCGTTGGAGAGTCACATTTCGTCCACCTCTAATGATAGTTGCAGAGCGAATATCCCGTCGGCATCGACGTCGACCGCTCCGCTCAAAAAGTCGTGCAGGAAGACCCGCCAATACTCGACGACTGCGCCCCGACCGCATCAGCCAGCGCACGTTCGCGAGCCTTACCCATGTCCCCGGCGATACTGCCGAGTTCATAAATCTCGTCGTGATTGACGTTATGTCGCGCTGTGAGCCGTAGTATGTCGGCGTCGTGTACAAAGAACCGCATGATTCATCACCTCGCTACAGATGATAGCAGGCGTAATCATGCGGAAGATAGCGTTGGAAAAGCGTAATTAGCGCCACTAAATTGATACTTGACATTCTTAAAACGTCTTTCACTCAACCAAAAACGGCTTAACAGAGCCGTTTTAAAACGAAGAAAGTATCACAAAAATTTTTTGAAAGTTTTTTTAAGAATCTCCATTCTCGGGTTATGATATATAAGTGGAGAAGCTTTCGGGGGATCACCAGCATCACTTCTTGCGACCTAATTCGTACAGGAGGTGATGCTATGCATGAATTAGTTCTTGCTGTCGCATCTGTCCTCGATGACTTCTTGAATGTCATCGAATGGGATAAAGCAAACGATTTTATGTCGTTTGTTAAAACCACACTCGAGGCGTGCTTGTTAGTCGCGAAGGTTCCAGATAAAACGACAACAAAAAGGCGAATAAGACTGTAGAGGGTCTTAATCACCTGTTATCATGCGCTCAACTAGAGATTGAGCAGGTCGTTCCCGCTTTGAGTAAGAGAATCGACGTTATTACGTTTTAAGTTCAGAGAGCGAGAATGTGATACTCGACCTCTTCGATTGTGGAACCACGTACGCCATCGCAGCTGGCAACTGCGGTAGGCTTTTTGCTTTGTTCTGCAAAAATACGGATAATACACCTTCAATGATAGCTAACCTACGAGCCGTTCGGCAAGACCCTTTTCGCGAAAGGCGACAAAAGTATTAACGAATGGATGGACCCCTTTGGGTCGAGAATGTATTAGTGAGTATAGTACCCGTTTTTATGACAGGACAATCCTTAAATCCGAGTCACACCTGCGTCGGATCCCCGCTCCGCCGCCCGTATTGCTCGCAAAATGAGCGGCACGCGCGAAAATAGTCCGCTAACGTTGTCACTATCTTTCCCACACGACAACGCCTAGCTTCCGCACGCTCTAAAGTATCCGTTGTTGGCTTTTCGCGCCATTGCCTAACTCTAACGCCATGTAACGGGCATCAATCGCCTCGCTAGTTACGTCAAAGCGCTCCTTACGCTCCATCACCGCGACACTATGCTCCAAGAAATTCCCGTCATCTGCCTGTAAGATTCTCATTGTTCCGTTCCCTCCGATGTATTAACGTTCATCGATTTCCGTCCGTCTGACACTTTAATTACATCCTCATATTGCTGTAATTTCGATGACCGGGCGACCTCACGATCAGGATTCGTCTGCCCTTTCGCTTCAGAACATACGTAGAAAACTCTTCTTGCTGTAGAGCGTCCAAGAATAAGCCGTAGTTATCGGGATTATTGAGCGCTACTTTAGCGTTGTGACTGTTAGTCCGAGCGCCGCGCCTACTAATCCTGTTTGCTCAGCAATTACATTCCTCGTAAGCCGCCGATGCGTAGCGGTGTTGAAAATGCCGCATCCTCAAGAAGCGCGTTACCGTCAGCTTGACCCCAAAAGCACCACCGAATTTTAAGGTGCGTAGATGGGCACTCGTGATTTTGCTCTTACTGGAAGCGGGTGATATAATCAAGATGCACTTTGATAATGGAGGATGACATCTTTTATGTCCAAAGTAAAAAAATAATTCCGAATACTATGTAATCAGAATAAGAAAAGAGTCGCGTGGATTGGTTGCTTGATAGAAATAGCCTTTCAGAAGCATAGTCAAACTTTTCGTAGAACTTTTACTGTATTAGAGTTGTAGTTACTTTGCTCTCGCATTATTGATTAAATAAGAGACGGCTTCGGTCGTCTTTTTTTGTACGTATGTCTCTTGCGGCATGATGTTATATCGTAAATCGCGTCACAAGAACGCTATAACGATAGAGGCCGCACGAAATGACCGACGAATTTTTCTTACTGAGCGCTGATATATGCGAATTGTTCAGTATAAAAATCGTCAACACTTCGC
>CP077644.1 GCA_019056435.1 Stutzerimonas stutzeri | reverse complement strand
CAACTAACGACGAATCAATTATTTAAAGAGTTTATTCAATTATTGATAAACAATCACTCAGACCCATTAACGATGAAGAGAATAATGTACTTGAAACTACACTTAATCAGATTACTTCACTCTTTCAAGAACGAGCGCTTCTGCTTAGAGAAGCAACAAAAGAAACTCAACGCATGACAATTCAATATACTGAAACGATAAATGAGCTTGAAGACAGTGTTGTGAAGGAGCAAGACTTCTTATCGAGAATATGAAGGAAAGTCATGCAACACAGGGAAGAATCCAGGAAATTTGAACTTCAACAGCAATTGGACCAACTACATACAGATAAACAAAACTTACTAAATGCACTAGAGTTGAGAAACAATCAGCAAAAGAAGAGCTAAAGGTTCATAAAACGATCTTTGATTTGGAGGGAACTGTATTCGAGAATTAGAAGAGAGTCAAAACAATTAAATCGCCAAAATCAAAGTTTAAGGGAAACGGTGGAGAATTAAAAAAGGCAAAACGCGTCGAAACGCATCAACTCGAAGAAGAAAATCAAAAACTTCACTTAGAAGTACAACTTCTTCGCCGCGAAAAAGAAGCGTTTGAACATCGACTACAAGAACAGGCAGGAGCTTGCTGTTCTCGTGAACGAAACCTTCAACAGAATACTAGGGAACAAAAAGGGACGAAGAGAAGTCGCATATTGACGACTTCTTCGTCCCTTTCCATCTATACAGTTATTCGAAATATTGTTTCCACCTTTGGGAATACCTAACTGTTTATAATCAATAAAGGTCAAGGTATGTGTCTAAAAGGTGAGTAAGCTTGTCTACAAATACGTTCCGCTCGTTTGAAGTCAACAGTTTTGAAATGATAAAGAACACAATAAAAGATTCGTTCATTTGAAAGTTCTTTTTAACGTTCGCAAATACTTAGAGGTCGAATCGTTAACGTTTTACTCATATAACCGCCCATGGTGTACAGATATTCCGGAATCATCGTTAACGTATATAACCAGCTTTCTCAATGTATTTAAAATCCATCGAATAGCAGTTCTTTAGAAATCGTTTGCTTGTCTTGGATTATGTAAGTTCTTAAACATCATGGAGAGTGTCGAAAAGGACAGGATCTCCACGGCTACCCATATCGGGAAATTACTTTGATATTTTGTATGATGATGCTTCACAAAGAGTTCCTGCCTATTTTCTTTAAGCGAACGCTCAAGACTAGTCAAAAACTTAGCATGATACGTTTCATTTCAAAGTGCGTGTAGGGTCTTTGAGGCATCGACCATACGTATGCGCATGATAATAAGCGATATGAGCATGAAACGCAGTTTCAATACTTCAATGCATCTAGCAACAAAGTCTCAGTTCTTTATCGAATTCGTACAACTTTAAAATATGTTCAAATGAAATTCCAGACTTAAATCGATCTACTTTATCACTCGTCTTCAGTGTTAAGCCGTATGCGGTCAAACGATGGTAATCGCATCCGTTTAAGTAATTCTATAGCTTTTTGTTCATTTTCAATATGCAGACCGCGCTCTTTTAAAATGGATACTTGTTCTTCGTAAGTTTTTGGTACTTTTAACTGGTTAGGCTCCATAGAATCCATGTCCTTGCCCCCATTTGTATAAAAAATGACCCACCGTGGTCCGCATTGTGAAGAGGCGTGGTGGGTTCTGTTACAAATAATATAACAAATCCACGATATATTGTCTATTTCTTAGGTTGCCTCAGGATTCATTCAAATACTTATTTAAGGCTCGACGAATAATTTCATCTTCAGATACATGTTCTTTTAGCAATTTTTTGTGTTAATCCAACATATAAGATCCGTTAAATCTGAAAATCGAATATGGACCTTCATAGGTTTTACATTGGGAGAATCAGCTTCAATGACGCGGTCGCTCTTGACGCTCGATCAACATACGCTTCACTTCACGCAGTTCTTCACGTGTCATTTCATAAACTGCTTTTGTCCCCATTTGCTGTGTAATATTTCTTACTCAAGTAATGCGAGCTTTGGATCGTCCGGCCATGACAAGAGTTCTGCTAACTTGGTCGCACTGGAAATCTTGTTCAATCGTTTTTTCTAAAATATTTGGACCAAACGTGTTCCAAAAAGAAACGAAACGATTCACTTGGGAATGAGACATCCCAATCTTCGCTAAGAAGTCTTTCCAATTCCCTCTTCTTGTTTAAATTCCCTTTGTTTCCGATCACGAACAAGTATTTGCATGCGCAAGTTACGACACTTTTCGACAAAACTTGTCGCCCGAATCGCATCAATATGATTATAGTATTGAATGTAACGCCTTCCATGTCTTCGGGCAGCTTTTTTGGTGATAATACGAGAAAGTCCGGTTGCTGGTAAGGACTGATACGGATTCGTGATAGTCGTCGTTGCAGAAAAATTCTTCTTTGACAGCTTCCACTTCAATGGTACGGTCTCCTAGATTGTGTTCCCTTGTTTCACCGGTAAATTAGCACTCGAATGCCGAAATTCTTAGGCGTATGTTTTTTACGAGAGCGACTCATAGAGAAAGTACCTCCTGGGCAAGTTGTAAATAAGCATCCGTTGCAGGACTTTGACGATCAATCACGGGTCTAGGGATTCATGCTAGTAGGGTTTGTACCTTAACGGCATACGTATCGTTGTAAGGACAGGAATCCTGACCTCTTCCGAGCTCTTCAAGTTCTTCTACCGTCGTCGTATCCCCTTAGAACGTGCACTGACCATTGTCGGGATAAACGCCAGCGATATGAATATCTTCCTCGAATCGTTTCATTTCTTCTAACTCTTCAGGAGCCGAGTATACCGCATCCATCGAAAACTTTTGCATCTGTACAGGCATGATAATTCGATCTTTGTGGGTGACAAGAGCGCAAGAGCGCATAAGGATTCAACGCTGACGTCGAACCAGGACAATCAATTAAACAAATATCAAATAGTTCATCTAGTTTAGCCAACTCTTCACTGAGTCGGCAGTACTCATAAATCCAATTTGGACTCGTTAAATCACTCGGTGAAGCAGACCGTCTTGTCCGGAACTAAGCAAATCGTTCCAGTCTCATATTCACAAGTGACGATGACTTGTTCAATCGGTGTATAAATGCAATCGTTCTCTTCGAGTGACAATCCAATAGCACTTTCCCTTCATAGTCGTTCGTCAGACCTAATCCATTCGCAAGCTGAAGACGCCTGGCATCAATGGCATCAATCACGAGTACACGCAAGCCATCCCGTGCGTAGGCATGAGCTAAATTGATGGTTGTCGTTGATTTTCCAACCCACCTTTACGATTGTACAATGCGATTTTCTTCATGACTGTTCTCCTTGTTCACTCAGGCTTCACTGATATTGTTCGATACAGTTCGTTCAATCATTTCAGCTAGTAACTCACCATACCACGATTATGTGCATGGGCATACTCGTTGAAATTGTTCCGAAAGACGTTTGAATACGCGCGGACAAGATCGAAGATGACTTTTTCTCTTGGCTGGAAAAGGTTTCACTTTAAGGGTGTATGGGTGTTTCCTTTCGAAGATCACGGATCTGTTTGACTGTGAGTTCTTCTACCTGTCTTCTTTCACCATTAATATAGCCCTTTGCTCGACGACCTCATCGGACATTATCGAGATACATCAGTTCAAAAATTTTGGATGCCGGTAGACTTGTTAGCGATGCCTCGAGCGGATGCGGTCTCATAGGCTTTTATATATCAGAGGCAAGTGAAGCGGACATGGAGACCGTCTCTAAAACGTCCCCCCACTCTTTTTGTCATGCATCCAGAACGGGTACCACTAGACGTTTCCTAATCTCAAATACGGAAATGGTTTGTACTTTGGCGAGTTCATTGATTTCATGGACAAGGTCTTCAACTTCCTTCGAAATCGGTAGCTTTTGAACCAATGAACTGATATTCGTTAAACCACTCTGATAAGGGTGTTGCTCTACTCGGTTTGATTTTATGAATGTTACATGATTTCTGGCCTTCATACAGAATCACCTCTGGCTGTTCGGATCATGTGTGCCAACTCTCGAAACGGTTCAGATAACTGCTTTGATTCTTTGGAGCGGTATTGAATGACACTTTTTTCCGCTATCCGTCGCCAATAAATGTCGATCGTTTGATCAGGTAAAATATAGGCAACGATTCAGTCAACGCAATTTGTTCCATTGCTTCGAAGTATTCTTTATCGGCTTTTTAACGTATGGTCCATCGCCACAGGCAAGACCCCCGGCAATCTCTAAATTAGGATTATAGAACTTTTCACCTTTTGTACGGTGCGAATGGTAATTTCCTAAGGATCAAAGACAAGCTTTTTCGGCATAAATGGAATAATGGTCGTATTGGCAGTCGACAAGACAACTTTGAGAGTTCGTCGATCGAAGGAACTGGAATCTAAGATGACCCAATCAAATTCATCTTCGGAGCGGTGCAACTGTCTTTAATAGGAAAAGCTTATCTTGCTCAGAGAGTGTTGATTAACCTTGCATTTCGTTCATTTGAAGGAAGAAGACTGACATGATACGTTTCGTCATCAAATAGAATATCTTTTGATATTCAAATTTCCTGTGTATGTACATCAAACATAGTCATGTATTTAATCGTATCGATTCTTTTAACATTAGTTTGCTAAGAGAACCCTGTGGATCTAAATCAATGAGAAGAACACGTCCTAACTCTCTAATGCGATAGGCCTTGTTCATGAACAAAGTGGTTTAACCCCGATCCACTTCGAAATGTAAAACGTTAATATGTTCATGTCCTATCCTCTCTAGTTCTTGGTGATGCCAGGTCTGTTTTATGGAACAACTAAAAATAATGAATACACTGAGCTGGGTTTCCAATAAATAATTTGTATACAAATTAAAAAAATAGTTTGTATACGTGTTTTATACTCTTAAATTTACCATCTGATTTGTATACATTTCGACGTCGAAATGTATACTTTCGACTCTCATCTCAAGAGTGTTTTACTATTTGAAATAGAAAAAGACTACAACCTTGGGTTATAGTCTTCTTGAATTCTGAAATTAGTGAATGAATAAAACATAGCAACTTGAGCTAAGCCCTTATCAGAATATGTGGACACTAGAGGAGCATACAGCTTCTAACCCATACATATTTAAAGTTAAAAACACGGGAACATGGAAACATCGATAGATAAGATGACATCAAATAAGAGCGAAGACAATCGTGCAACTCTAATGAAGAATACATTTACACGCTAAATTGATAGGTTGGCTCCATAATGAAACAGAGATGATCCTAGCGTATAGACACCGTCATCTTCGTTATGTAAATGTTCAAAGATCGCATTGGTTGTGACACAAGGCACCAAGTAGTTGTGTCACGTACTCATAGAAAATTTCAGTTGCAAAATTCTCATTTAACGATTTGACCCGTAAATACGAGATTCTCAATATTTTCTCCTACATTTTTAAGTTCTAAATCTGTAATCTCATCACGATATGTCCAATGTGTGTAGTGCAAAATAGGAGTGGTTCTTACGCAATGTTGGTGAACGATGATGAGCAATCGCCCGAAGGTGGTCGCTCATTTTTTTGGAATATCAGTGAGCACAACTCGGATCGGGATTTCGACAAAGTATCGAATTCTGAGCAAGTCAAAATTTCCCCTTCCGTACATGGGTCGCTTCATCATCTTTAGACGATTGACGTTTCCTTCCACGTAACCATTGCTTTCTTCAAACTGACAGGCCGCCAGGATCACCTCTACATTTTGTTTGAGGCGACCCACGAAACGCTTCAGTCCGGGATGTGATGTGACTTGTGGATTGGGTGAACAACGAAAGGAGATGTCCCGCGTCCCGTTCCCGAATAGCTTCCCGAAATCCTTGAATGAAACAGAACGGGATGGCGAGGTCTTCGTAACGGACCAACAGGTACGAGACATCGATGGTGTCATTCGGCCTAGTGACAGGCCATTGCCAGAGTAGACGACAGGCATCCTTGCGCGATACGAAAACCTGGGGTTCGGGAAGACCCTCCCTCGAGCGTCGCGTGAACGGTGACGGACCGCGCCAAACGAGCCTCTGTAACCTAATTGTCTCAGATGAGCGTCCGTTTCCTGGAGTGTATCGATTTCGGACACATTCCCTCAACTGTGGCATGAAACGATCGATCAAGTGAGGTCTTTGTCGTTTCCCGGCGGGGAGGGTTCGTAAGCCTGGATTACTGTATTTTTGACGGTCCTCCAATTCTGCTGAGCATCTGGGCGATCGCATTCAGACTCATCCCTTGGCGATGCATGCTTTGAACCCTTTCGACCAACGGTCGTTTTGTCTCGTTCTCGGGTCCAGTCGGATGTTGCGGTTTCAAACCGTATGATTACGGCATCTTTCGGATTTTACAGGGATTCGAGAGGGGAGGACACGCTGGCATATCGAATTGAGGCATCGCCATAGGTTATCTACGAGGTGGAAGCGGTCGCTCACCACTACGATGTCCTGGTCGAGCAATGCCTCTTGATAGGCTGGGAATCGATCGACCGATGCGCGGATAGGCCGTTTCTCCAGATTCACAAGCCAATCCTTCAACGCGTCTGCTTCGCGGGTCCGCAGCAGGTCGATGGGACGATGGGTTGTCGCGTCACAGATGATGGTCCCGTATCGGTGACCCTTTTTGAAGGCGAAGTCATCAATGCCGATCACCTCAGCACAGGGGCTCGGGACGGGAACGCGTCGTAGCACCCTAAGTAGCGTGTCGTGACTGATTCGAAAACCTAGGACGGTCGTGACACGCTCGGCTTCCTTCGCACTCATGGCCAACATTAAAGTGGACAACACACGCTCCGTACGGAGCGTTCTCCGCGAATGAGAAATGGCCCACGCCAATCGCTCTGTAAAGATGGAACGTTGACATATTGAGTTGTCGCAGAACCATTTCGGTACTTGAATGTTCAGACGGAAAAACCTGATGTATTCCTGAGAAGTCTTTTAGCCGACGTGTCGTGAAACTGTGACGTCGGTGACAAAACCGACCACAGTCTGGACAGCATGCACCGCTGGACACGAGACGAGCGGCACAGTGTCTCACCCCATCGTGTGAGTGAGCACTCGTGACGCACAGGCGATCATCTAAGAACTCCAACTCGTTCATGGAAATCAATCCTTTTTGATTTTATTCCCATAATGTCAGCATCATTAACTCACCAACATTGCGTAAGAACCACATTTGTATTGCAAAATACACAATGTCCATACTTTCAATATTGTCAAAACCAGCGAATACATAATCAACATCATAGCGAATACTTCGTTTCATAGGAAAGACCTCCTAGAAGATGATATATACTTTATTGTATGAGGGGCATATAGGATTGAGTCATCATGGATGTGACATCTTCATGATATTGAATGAACAGTTTCTTGAACGATTACTATGATTTAAGTCTTTAGAGAATGTACATGTAATCAAACGCTCAGATCTAATCGATTAAGAGAAGAATACAAAACCATATTCTTATGAATAAAAAAGATTAAATAGAATGAATAAGAATTAAAGATAGATTAAAAGAATTAGGAAAAGGAAAGTCCGAAAATCCTTTTGACACCAATGTTTTCGAGAGATTTAGAAGATTGTAAATATGTCAGCTATAGTTTCTTTTATTCAAAGGGGCTATTTTTTTCATTTTCTTTTGATAAATAATATCCAACAGCCAATTTTATTCGCTATATATTTGAAATAAAAACGATTGTATTTGATTTTTTTTCCAAAGATGTAAAATATAAAAATGACCTTATGAAACACAGGTCATATACGATGCCTTTTGATGGAATGCATCAACAATGGATATAGATTCGGGATATTTTCATACATTTTTTCAAAATAAGGCATGCCAAAAGACCATCATGCGATCGTCAATTTTTCCACTTTATGTTTTAGTTGTTGATGAAGGTAAAGAATCGGCTCATTGAAGAAGAGTTGATGCTCACTTGAATGAGTTAAGTCTTCACGATGATGAAGAAACGCTTGTTTCAAGTCAGCCAAAACTTCACGGAACGCTAATGCACCGAACGTATCACTCATAGAGTAGAGAGATTCACGGCTTACTTTTAGTACATCGAAATCGAAGAACTCACCAACGCGTTTACGCAACTCGAACCAAGCAATTTGAGCATCTGAACGTTCTTCTTCTCGGATCACTTTACTATCTTGAGATTTGTCTAATGTCAATTTAACGAGGACTGGACGCGAAATATCTTGAACGCGTTTTTAGCGTGAGATTTTGCTTTACCACATTTAAGAAATGACGGCTATCTTCTATAAGGGACACTTGGAAGGAATTTCAAACGAGCCATCATCTTTTGAATGGCAAGTTTGTGGCCACAGTATTTAGGCAAGAAGCCTTTGATCTCGTCATAGGTAAGGATGGCTTGGTCATGTGATTGAACATGGATATCTTTTTCAACTTGTACGAGTGTACGTAACGCAAGGCGCAAAACGTTCACGTTATCAAGCGTGAGTAGTTCGGAAAGAAGATCATGCCAAATAGACGTGTACCCGGTCTTCGAAACGACAGAGGCTCCGTCAACATAAAGATCACGATAATTCTCAAGATAATCGGTTAGTTCAATCGAGAGCACTCCAGGGAAATGCCGGACAAGCCGTAACAAGCCATGGCTCTCAAATGTTTTTAAGTTATTATGTAAAGAACGGACAGACGTATGAGCGGAAGAAGCAAGCTCGGTATCTTCCATAAACTCAATCTTACCTTGGTCATCTGCATAAGAAAGAAGTGTGAGGACATGGCGAATCCGTGACTTTGTCCACTTGAAAGAAGTGAAGCATGTAGGGATGTTATAGTGATGCTGTTCATAGCGATAGTGATCGCTCGTTTCGTCCAACGAGTTAAGCCACTCATCGCGACAAGTAGTTTGTTTGCAACTAAAATGTGACGGTTTTTGTAAGCCACGTACTCTACACCTCCTCTATCCTAAAATATGCTAGTTTCAGTATCTTGTTCTTTCGAGATAGTGTCAAAGTGTGGGTTTGGTACGATGAATCGCGACCAAATTTGATGAAACGTTGATGTTAAGCCATTTTTGAGCTATAAATATACGTCATTTCAGTACGATGATTTGCGACCAAATTAGGAGGAATTGCTTAAGAAAGCCATTTGAGCGTGATTCAGAGTAGAAATTTCACACGAAAAGTATTCGAAATGTCGTTTCAGTACGACGGTTTGCGACCATTTTAATAAAAGTGTCGTTTCAGTACGACGATTCACGACCAAAATAATCGAAAATGCGGTTTCAGTACGATGATTTGCGACCATTTTTAAGAGACAGACACTTAAATTTTTTTGGTTTTTCATCAAAAGTTGAGAAGTGTCGTTTCAGTACGACAAATTGCGACAAAAACCAAATAAATGTCGTTTCGGTACGATGATCGCGATCAAATTAAGAGGCGTGTCATTTCAGTACGGCAATTTGCGACCAAATTCAATTAAAATGTCGTTTCAGTACGACAAGCTTATGCAACTAATTAAAAAAATGATTTGTCCAAATCGCATAAATGTAGTTTGATAGGATACAGCTGATAATTAAATACTGGCACTCCCTGTATTTAATCATTACTTCATCTAAAAAACGTTCCATGTGAAACATAAACTATAGAGTAAGCATAGAAAAGAAGCCTTCAATATAGTAGGCTTCTTCTATGTTTTGTTTCTATTAAAGTAGCAATGTATCGGGATGATTTAATAACTCCCATGATTCGAGCGGGTAAAACGTGAAGAAATAGTAGTCGCCCGAACGATGCCAATCTTTCAAAATAAATTCATGTTCTTTAATGCGATCAAGATTTGCCTCAAGTTCCCGCAAGTTCTCTGACTTTCGTGATTTATTAAAGCGAATCGAATAAGTAAATTGACGCCAATGCCGACGAACCGGACTTTGCTCTCCTGTCTGAAGCGACGCAATGCGTTCTTTTTGAAGAACGAATGCCAAATGATAGGCAAAGCTCCCTTTTAACTGTTCAATCTGTTCACCGTAGATACTGACGATTTGTTGCTTAAGTAGATCATCATACACTTCTTCAGCTACTGTGACGATGACCTGACTATCCGCAAGGGTTGTAGCGTTTTTGATGGTAACGGAAGAGAAGAGGCCACGGATAAAGAAATCTCCTTCCTCATTATGCCCAGCTACTCGATAATAACCAAGTTTCATAAGGCGTTTTGTTGTTAAGTCATAGCTCTTCCCGCTCTTGTTGGCATAGAGCTTTTCAACTAATTGTACGAGTGGAAAGATGATCTTGCGACTCGTTTGGAAAGAGATATCTCGATATGACAAGATCTCGGTAAAGGCCTCGAAATCTTTCGCATCTAGATCAGGTACTTTACCATTTAACTCTTGAATAAACTCTTTACTAACTAGAACAGAAAGGTTCTGTGGGACGCCATCTTTATATTTCGGGACGACCGAATCGTAGTTCAAAAGCTCGAGATTAAGCTGTGAAGCTTCATTGAGCTTCTCATCAAGTTGTTCAGTCTTATTTTTGATGCGATCAGAAATCCCAAAAAATGGAATATCAACAGCAAGTGTCGGTGAATGATGTGCTACACGCTTGGTTGAATCAATTTCCTTTGCAACTTCCCCCAATATCATGAGCACATCTGTTTTTAACGTCGTAGTTTTTTGATTGACGGTTTTTTGAGACCAGTATGGATACGTATGGATGAGTTGGTTTGGATCTTCTGCCCATTCTTCAATCTCGGTGATACAGAGATTCATGTAGTCTTCAATCGTTTTCACGTGAAACTCTTTGTAAAGTCCCTCAAGACCTGCAACTTTTACATAAGCTGAGATCATGTCGTGTTTGGCTCGAAGTTCTTTATTATAACCACGATTCTCTTGATAATTTCGCACGGCTGTTTTTACCCAGCGACGCTTTAGTTTCATAAAAGAGTAATAACGAATCTTTTTATAGGCGCTTTCGATATTTTCAAGCGCATAGTGCTCTTGATAGAGCGTTGAGACAAATTCATGAATATCAAAAATGGATACACTATGGAGGATCTCCTCCATACCATGTTGCTTAATTGTATTAACCGCTTGCGAAATAATGAGTTGTTGAGAGCGGCTATTGGAGGATGAGTGGTTCTCCATTTTAATCACCTCTTCTTCACTAAATATAGCACATTTATATTAGAGCATACTTTTATAATCCTTCTAATTATTTCAAATACTGCAGAAGTATGCGCCGGCGCATACTTCTGCAGTATTTGAATTTTTATAAAGGATAAGGGTGTAGTTATTAGTATATGAATTTATGGCTTAACGTCAGGAATTTATTACCTATGAAATGATTCTAAAATCTTTAGACTCAAGATATAATTAGGCTATTCAATAAATACCCAATTGTTTTGACAGGTTTTCATAATAATACAGTTAAAAATCAATCACGACTCCCATAATATTGTTCACAATTACGTAAGATTGATTAAAAATTATAAATCTAGGAGTGGGAAGTTTGAACTCAGAAATAAGGCAGATGGATAGTTCGATTCAAGAAAATATAAATAAAATTATTGGGCAAAAAAAAGATATGGAAGTCTGATGAGGAAGTCGAGTTTTATAATAGTAATATCTTAGGAAAATCAAATAGTGAAATTGAAGATATGTTGAAAAAAAATGTTAAAGCTGAGACCTTAACGCAATTACTAATAAATGAAACTACAGGAGATGACGGAGGGATAATAGCTCTATCGGGATTCTATTTTCAATTTCTTATTACAATAGAATATCTGATTGAGATGATTGAAGGAAAATGGGACTATATTTTTGTTGATCATCATCAAGATATTATATTAATTTCAGAGAAAAAAATAAGAATTATTCAAGTTAAAACTAAAAATGTTTTACATGCAACTCCAGGTGAAACCGATTTGTACAAAGGATGGATTCAGAAGTTGTTTGCAATTAATGAAATAATTGAAACAGAAAATGCTGAGACTGAATTTGAGTTGATTACAAATTTCTTAATCAGAAATTCATCAGGAGTTAATCCAGAAATGTTTATTGTTAATGATGATTATAATTTCGGATTAGAGGTTATTGAAGAACGCGGTATTGAACTTCAAAAAAAATAAAAGAATATTCGCAACAAGAAGAGTTCGAAAAATTACGTGAAGATGAGTATTTAAATAAACTTTTAAGAAAGTTTAAGATATCAATTAAAGCAAATGATTATTTCGAAAAGGTGTGTACAAGAATAGGGGATCTTTTTCATGAAAGAATACGAGGAACAAAAGAAGATATAGATTACTTGATTGGTTATATGTGTTCAAAATGCTATTATCCACATCATCCAAGTATTCAGGTGATAGATAGAAATATGGCTCTGGAAATTCGTGAAATATTGAGGAAAAGGTATAAACTTGAAGTAAGAGAACATTTTGAAGAGGAAGACTCGATACTACATATAAAAAGATACATAAACTCTTTGAAATATAACTATAGTAAAAAGCCTATATATATTCATATAGAAAAATATATTAATGAATTTGAGCAAGAATTATTTGAGTGTGTGGAAAATGGAGAAGATGTATTTAGTATTTTAAGTAAATACATAAAGAGAGTTTCAATGACAAGTGATTTTGACGCCTTTATAAAAAGTGAAATTATTGAGCATAAACTAAGTGAACTTTTAGATTTAGTCTTTTGCTTAAAAATTTTAGAAAATGGCAAAGTTACAATTGATTCTAACCAAAGAAGTTTATTGTTAAAAGTTGTAGGAGAATCTAGATATAACATTTTTGAACTTGAAGGCGAAGATACTTGTGAAAAAGGATATGAATACTTTATTGATACTTTTAAAACGTTAAGTCCTATCGAGAAAATTATATTTCTACAAAACGAAGGAATAAAAATTATTTTGGCTGGGGATTTTGATGATCAAGATTATGATAAAGGAAACATTATAGAGGTGTCGTCAAACGATTATCCCACCCAAGAAGAAATGAGGAATATAGTTCAATTACAAATCAAAGACGACTTCACAAAAGTTTCTTATCCTTTCGAAGTAATAAATGGAAGTAAATATATCATCGACGGTTTACATAATATTAAAATGAAACGATCTAGGAATTGGACTGAGCTTGAGAGGCATATAAAAGAAAATTTGGGGTGTACTAATGAATAAAAGTGAAATCTTGAATATAGTATCAAGTAGTAACTTTACAGTTAAGAATACGGAGTTTTTTTAAAGGAAGATCCTGAAGAATTCTTTTTTGTGAAAATGATCAAACTTTAACTTCTCTAATCGTAAAAGAGTATTTTGAAATAAACTATGACAAAATTATTAGTGATGTATCAAAAACCAGAGTAATCCTTAGAAAGCATAATGTTAACATTTGGAGCACATATTTTTTGATTGTTTATAACGGTAATCTAGCGGAAGACGAAAAACGGAAGTCTACAGTATAGAAAGAAATTCTCAAGGACTTAGAAAATACGTAATAGCTAACGAAACCGATTTATTTAGGATTCCATTCATTAATGATCCTGAAGTGCATAAAGGAGAATTAGATTTTGAAAAAACTCTTAGTGAAGTATTAGAAACAGATGATTTAGAATTAGAAAAACTATATAAATGGATGATTGAAGAAGAAGCTGATTATACAATTATTGATAAAAATAAAATGAAACAGAAAATAAATCAAGTGCTAAAAGGGTGAGAAAATGAAAATTGAAAAAGTTGTTTTTAACAATTTTAGAAATTATAAGGGTAATCAGGTTTTTGAATTAAGTAGTAAAATAAACATTCTTTTTGGAGACAATGGAAATGGGAAAAGTTCGTTTTTTGATGGCTTAGAGTGGTGTTTAACGGGGAAAATATCACGTTTTGGAGATAGAGACACATTAAAAGGAGTTCTTGCAAATAAAAATATTCAAATAGGCCAGGAGTGCTACGTTGAATTACATTTTAAAAATTTTCTTTTGAAAGATCATTTAAATTAAATAAAGGGGGATTTGGAAACTCGATTTTTTCAATTTTTTCAATATCAGAGAGTAATGTATGTAAAAAAATCGATAGTGGAGAATTGAATGTAGATAGAGAACTACGGAGAATCATTAAAGACGCTGGTTATGAATATAGAGATAAAAGATTCAAAGTGGGAGAAGTGATCAATAAGGCCTACATACTTTCACAAGACCAAGTTACCGAATTTGTTACTAATGAAAACCCTACAGAAAAGTATGAAGCTTTATCAAGTATTATGGGATTCGAAAATGTAATTAAGTTTAGAAGAAATTTAATGAACATGTTGAAAATCTTCGACGGAATGAATGAAAGCATAAATAACATTGTTAGTGAATTAAGAAATAAAAAAGTTGAGTATAGAAACTTTTCGAAAGAAATAAATAGTGAAGTTGTTAAGAATTATCAAAACGTTTTCGGGAATATTTCTGAAAATGAAGAGAAACTGAAACTCCAGTATAACGAGCAAAAAAAATATTGAACAAATAAATGATTTGATAAGTAAATCACAATATTACATATCGAAATTTAATTTAAATACTCTTGATGAGGTTCTAGAGAAACAAAAGAAAACTAGTAAAAACACAGAGGAATTAGAAACAGTTATCAATGATAAAGTGATTAAAATTAACAAATACAAAGAAGAAAAAGAAAAATTAAAAGAAATACTTCTAGAAATCGAAAAAAATCAAGAGTCAAAAGAAACCTATGAAAAAAGTGTTAAAAAAATAAACTCGTTACAAAATCAAGTCATGGAACTAGGGTTTAAATTAGAAGAGGCAGATAAACTAGAGCAAAAACATACTTTATTATCAATAGAAAAAGAAAAACTCTCTTTTTTGCAAGGAGTTCACTTCTGAGTTCTTGCAATCGAAAAATTTATTGATGAGTTTGAATCTCAAAAAAAACATATTAATGAATTGATTACTAAAGATAGTGCAACATTAATGCAACTTGAAGAACAACAGAAAAATTAAATGACAGTTTACTATTGAAGAACAGTGAAAAAACATTCAAAGTTTGATTCATAATGTAGAAGGAATACTTGATTACGTCCAAGCTAATGAAATTAAAAACTCTTGTCCCGTTTGTTCGAACGAGACAAGTGAAGATTTAGACACAATCATTAAAAGAAATATAGAACAAATGATGCTAGAAACTGTCGAAATTAAAAAAAGTATAACTGAACAACTTAACTTGAAAGATCAAATTACTGAAAAAATCAATCAGCTAACTAACTCATTAAACCAAAGAAAACTTGACATTAAAGATCTCGATTCTAAATTTACTCTATCAGTTTCAACAATTCAACGTGTTCAAAATCATTATTTGTATAGTGACTATTTCGCCTGGAATGATGAAGAAATATATAACCAAATAAACAATGTAGACTTTGAAATCGAAAGAATTGAGAAAGCAATCAGTTTAATAAACAAAATCAGTAAGTATCAGAATAAAATGAAGAGTGTTAATCTCAATTCAAAATTGTCTAATTACAACCATACAAATTTAAAAATTGAGATTGAGAAACTTCAAACACAATTAAATACTTTTGAAGAAGAAGTTATAAAATTACGAGCTAGTCAAGATGAGACTAAAATTTTCTATTACGGATTGTCTTCACTGAAGGAATTTTATATAGAGCAATTTGTTATTTATAATGTCGATAGTGTTGAGAGTCTATTGAAAATATTAGAATCAAAAAAGAAATAGATTCTCTGAAAACTTAGAATTAGTTGAAAATGTCATTCCTTTAATTGAAAGTATTAAATTTAATAAAGACATTGATGTACAAATAACCAAAATAGATGAAGAGATCAAGAAACATAGAAATGATATTAAAAATATTGAAGAAAAAAAAAAAAAGTTAAGCAAGTTTTGTTAAGTTTAAATACTGAGTTTGGAGAAGAAGCTTTGAATTTTTTGAATTCTGATAAAAGCGAGATTCAAATGTTTTACAGGTATTTAAACCCGGTTCCTTCAAAATTTAATCAATTAAAATTCGAAGTAATTGATGATGAAAGACTATATATTAAGGTGTCAGATTTATCTTACAGCAAGAATCAAAAAAATGAATTTATAGAAGATGCAAGTATGATTTTAAGCTCTGGTCAATTAAATGTCTTAGCCCTTGCAATTTTTATAGCTACAAATAAGGCCCAAAGAAGTACTGATTTTGATTTTATTGCAATTGATGATCCCATACAAAATATGGATGATGTTAATCGTTTTTCGATTTGTGATGTATTAAGTAATTTAGACAGACAATTGATTTTTTCTACGCATGATCAAGATTTTTTAAACTTATTCATAAAGAAAAATGAGTACCAGACTCAAGATTTAAGCCTATTTATTTTAGATGCCGAGAAAAATGAGTATAAATCTTTAGTTTTAAAATGAGTATTTTTAGAAGAATAGTGTTGCGAAAATCACAAAATTATCTAAATGGTAGTCCGGTATTAGATACGTTTGTATCATAGTGAATGGATTGTAAGTATCCGTTCGTCGTGCTTATCGATTCGTGACCAACAAGCTGCATGACCCCGATCAATGGGCGCCATTGGCCAACAGCTTAGTGATGTAGGCGCGACGGAACCAATGGGGTGGTGTCTTTTCCTCGGTCTCCACATGCTCGACCGCGTTGTGCGTCATCAGCCTAAGAGCTTCATAGGTCATCGCCTTGCCTAACTTCTTCGTGCTGAAGGCGATATAAGGAGAGGTTACTTCCTCGATCATCATGAGCGTCTGCAGTCGATTGATCAGGTGGCTCGCCTTCTCGGTGAGCGGGATACGTCGCCATTTGTCGCGTTTGCCTTTCACCTCGAGATAGAATGTGTGCTGATTCCGCTTCACGTCGATAAACTTGACCGAGAGAAGTTCGGCCGCCCGCACCCCGGTCGTCAGCAACAAATAACCGATCGTCGCGTTTCGGAGCTCAATGAGCTCCTTTTTTTGTGCCCGTTTGACGGTATGGCGGAACGACTCGGCAATCCGCTCAATCTCGTCGAAGTCAACCTCCCGACGGAGCGGCTCCGGTCGTTTTTGGTTCTTCACGTGGAAGGCCAGATTATGTAAATGATACTGGTTGACGTGAAGGTAGGTCAGGAGACGCTTCAACATGTTGTTTTTCCGCTGCGCCGTACGTGGAGCATACTGTTCGTTCACCTCGAATAAATAGCGATGGATGTCGAGCACGGTCAGGCGTTTTAGTCCGTCTGTCTTCGTCATCACAAAACTGAGGACGAACTCGAGGTCTAGTTTGTACGCGCGTCGTGTGTGCGGGCTCTTGTCGGCATAGATTGGGAACAGTTCCGTCGCCCAGAACAATTCGATGACCTCGACATCATTCAAGGCCTCGAGACGATATGGTCCTTCTTTAATGCTTCGGCCAATTTGGGATTTGCCACGGTCAATTCTCGTAACGCCAATTCGAACGCCTCTTGCTTCTTCTCGATCTCCATGCTTCTCCCTCTTTTCTTTCTGTTTTTGAACACAATGTCCGATTTATTGAAGAATAACGTGTTTTCTATGTAATACATACGTAATATCTAATGAAATACATATGTATTAAGTTTGTATATCCAAAAAATAGATGTAACACAAATATGAATCTATATCACAATTAACTCCATTAACTTGTGATAACCCCATATTATCACAAGTTAATGAAATGATAGAGTTGGATTTTACAGGACGATTTATATATAATTTACCTGGAGTAACTCAAGTTTATTTTTATAAATGATGACGGTTTGTCAAATTAAGCGCAACACTTCCTCGGTGAAGACCTCGTGTGCCGTTTTCCAGCCGAGACATTTCCTCGGCCGCCCGTTGATCTTGGCGAGCGCGTCCGCGAGTTCGCCCTCAACGACCTTTGAGAAGTCCGAACCCTTTGGGAAGAACTCGCGGAGAAGGCCGTTGGCGTTCTCGTTGCTCCCACGTTGCCAGGACGAGTAGGGGTCGGCGAAATACATCGGTACGCCGAGGGTCGCCCGGACGCGCTCGTGACAGCTGAACTCCTTGCCCCGGTCCGTCGTCGCGGTCCTGAACGTGCCTTCCGGGAAGGCGCCATGTACCGCATGGATCGCTTCCTCCATCGAGGCCGCGCCGCGGTCGGTGATCGGCAGGGCGATGTAGAACCGGCTCTTTCGTTCGATGAACGTCGCGACGCAGGCCCTCGACTTCCCGCGTCCGGACACGACGGTGTCAAGCTCCCAATGGCCGAACGTCTTGCGTGTGCGCACCTCTCTCGGACGTTTGGCGATGGACAGCCCGACGTTGAATCGCCCCCGTGTCTCCACCGGCTTTTGGCGCTTGCCCTTCTGGCGGAGCGCGGTCGCCGGCACGTCGATCAGCCCCGCGTAGATCCAACGATAGATGGTCGAGAAGGCGATTCTGCCGTCGAAGAGACGACCCACGATCTGTTCCGGGGACCAGGTCGCCCTCAGTTTCTCGATGATCGTCTGGCGCATCGTGTCGTCGAGCTTCGTCTTGGCGCCGCAGTTGCTCTTCGCCTTGGCGTAGCGTTCCTGTGCGCGTTCGGCCGTGTAGCCGGGGTTCCGTCTGATTTCCCGCGAGACGGTCGAGGGCTGTCGCCCGAGCCGTCTCGCGATGGACCGTACGGATATCCCGAGCTCCAAGTAGGTCTCTATTTTCACGCGTTCGGCTGTGGTAAGATGGGTGTAGCTCATAGCGATTCCTCCGTCTGAATGTGTGTTGTGGTGACTTCATTCTACACGAGGCCGTCGCTATGGGCTTTTTTGCGTTCACGTTCAGGTGTTGCATTAATTTTATAATTCATCCTTGGGTATAACCAATGAGATCCGGTAACAAGAGTAGTACCTGACTCCTATCTAAGTCTTTCAATTTTTTTGCCTGTTCCACATCAAATTTATTACTTGGGAGTAGGTTTTTCAAATCTTTCATAATCACTATCCTTTACTTGAGATAGACATATAATTATTGTATCTTTCATTTTCTGAAAAAGTTTTACTTTTTCAAAGAAAGAGGATTTTGAATGTAACTTATTATCAAGTAAGTTACATTTAGTTCTTTGATTCTATTGATTTGACCAGAAAAACATATCGAATTAGTTATCGTTAGATAAAAAGATACATTCAAAACGTTGTTCTAGAAGGCTTTAATGCTTGAACCATAAAAATATCTAGGTTTACATATCATGAGTTTATCGGAAGTTCTAGAGTAAGAGCAGGTACTTTTTATAAAGTATCAGTTCTTTTTAAGCAACTTTACTAATTTTTAATATCATCGATATTTGGATAAACATCAGAAGATAAACAACTTTATTTTCAGTTTTATAAAACACGGTTTTGATATAGATGGCTTCCTGATTTCTTTTTTAAACGGCTTTATTATTAACACACATAAATACCTAAAAACCGGCATCATGATTAACGGTGTCGTGATGGACAGTGAGGAAGCTCACCAGATTGGGGGTTCCGAAAGGAAAGGCTTACGAATGGAGCAACTCACTAAAGAGTTACTGGCGGATTTCGAAACTTCCTGTATTGCATAAAGTCCTCGCAAGCTTCTACTGAAGTTCCCAAGGGTTCAAAAGTCTGGTAGGCACGTTGTAAAACTTTGCGTTATTTATCTTAATTGAACTGCCGTATACTGAACGGTATGTTCGGTGGTGTGAGAGGTCGGGAGTTAATTAATCCCTCCTGCTCGATTGGTAATAAGTATTTCAATTGTAACAGGAAACAAGTATAAAATTTATATTCTTTATTGTTTCTTGTAATTTTATTACAAGTTTTATGGAAATAAGAGAAGATGTTAGAAAGCAGAGCGGAAGAAATATTTGAGCATCAGAGTCGTTCCTGCCATTCGAAATATGAAGGATTTTGAGAAAGTGCTGAAAACAGATTATCAAAAAATCATCTTTCTCGAGACACTGCTATCACAGGTGGAAAACATAGTGAAATACACTAAGCAGCATGGCAAAGAAGTTTTCATGCACGTGGATTTGATTCGAGGATTAAAAGTGGATGAGTATGGACTCGAGTATCTAGTAAACAATGTCAAAGTAGATGGTGTTATTTCCACAAGAGCGAATGTCATTGCTTTTGCCAAGGAACGCAATATTATCGGCATACAGCGTCTTTTTTGCTCTCGACAGCCATGCGTTGGACCGTGATTTGAAAATTTGTCAAAAAATTAAACCGGATTACATAGAAGTTGTGCCTGGTATAATTCCGGACATTATTAAAGAAATTCGAAATGTAACAGATATCCCGGTCATTGCGGGCGGATTATTTCGGATAAAAGAAGATGTCGAAAAAGCCATTGAATCCAGAGCACATGCAGTTACGACTTCTAACACCGAACTATGGGAGTGAGGTTGAACTTGAAGTAGCAGAAAAATTTACCTTTTTAAAGAGTTAGAAAAATTCATCAACTTGAATTGACAACGTTTTCATAAATAACTATAATGGAAATAAGTTAATAACTTGTGAGGAGATTAAAGAGACACATTAAGTACTTTGGGCATAACTCAAAGGTATTTGATGTGTCTTTTTTGCTTTAGCATGAGAATCTTAAACTATAGGAGGGAAACATACGCCAAACAAAGGGTTTTTCGGTAAACTCAGAATTATACTACATAAATAAAAAGGGGAATAATATGAAACAGTTGAAAAAGCCACTCATCTTATTGATTATTGCAGTATTACTGATATTGGCCGGGAGTGCAAGCAACTGCCCACTTTAATAGCTCAGGCGGAGAAGTTGATGTATCGCGAATTTATTTCGACACTGAACGTGGAGAACTTTCCGGTTTGCTTTATAAACCGGAGGGAGCCGATAACGAGGCACGACCGACATTGATTACTACACATGGCTATTTAAACTCTGCGGAAATGCAAGATGCCCAGGCAATTGAAATGTCAAAGCGAGGCTATGTCGTTTTAGCGCTCGATCAGTATGACCATGGACATTCGACAGGAACGATGGAAAAACCTGTTCCTTTCTTCTCTTTCTGGCCGCATGCGATTTATGATGCGGTACAGTATATGTATGAACAGGATTACGTATTAAAAGATGAAGAAGGCAATGGAATTATCGCAGTATCAGGCCACTCGATGGGAGGTTTCTCGTCTACGCATGCAGTAATGCTGGATGAACTGGATTTCCAGAACTCAGGAATTCGTAAAATCAACAGCTCATTGACCATGGGTTCTGATTATCAATGGCTGAAAGCACTCGGCTACACAGATGAAGAAATTAACAATTCTTATGGACCGCGCTTTTCAGGGAAAATCGCAGGAATCTATGATGAATTCTTCTTCGATGCGGCGGCCACTGCTGCTGGGCAGTCAGTGGTGAAAAAAGATTATGTGGGCACTCCGGAAGGATTAGGTTTCCTTGGCGGGCGTAAAACAGCGCAAGCAGGTGAAGTTTACGAAGTGGAAGGCGGCCAGCGCGTCATTTACCAACCAAGCGAAACTCACCCATGGAATCATTTCTCTAAACAGTCTACAGGACACGCAATTAATTTCTATGATATGGCATTTGCAGAATACAACGATCTGGTATCCATTGGGGAAGATGGACAAACATGGATGTGGAAAGAATGGTTATCGTTTGTTGCATTAATCGGCTTTTTCCTTTTGTTTATTCCTGTTATTAGTTTATTGATAAAACTTCCATTCTTCAATTGGGTCTATACGGAACGCCCGGCGCTCTTTCGGCGCCAAAAACAAATGGCGCAAAATTGGCAGGCTACATTTTACTGGTCGTCGGAGTACTGTACCCAGCTCTTTTCTTTGCAGCACTATATAGCGGAGACGAATCGGGTATGCGGTTGCTTTGCGTCAAATCAGTATGATTACAATTGGATTCTCAGCGCTGATCTTGATATTAGGTTTCGTTAAGAACGCAGGTAAGACATTAAAAGTCGGTGCAGGTCTGATGCTTGTTCTGAGCATTATTCAATATGTTTATTTACATGAACAAGAACGTTTCTTTGCGACAACAGAATTGTTTGGCGCTCCGACTGTCAACCCGATTGTTTATTGGGCGATTAATGTAGCAATCGTGACGCTGATGATTCTGATTGGTTACCATTATGTCTCCAGAAAAGAAGAAGGGGCGACCCTTTCGCATTACGGGGTCAAAGCTGGAATCAAAACGATTATTTCCGCGATAGTGACAGCGATTGTTGCGGTGCTGATAGGCTATGGTGTGCTTTATTTGGTGGACGCACTCTTCAAAGTGGATTTCCGTCTCTGGACTTTTGCTGTGAAAACATTTGAAGATCAGCATGTTTGGGCTCTTCTTCGCTACGCTCCATTGTTCTTTATTTATTACTTCATTGTCGGTTTGTCTGTAAACCTTAATACAGCCAGCCGCGCATATGACGGTTTGAAAGGATATGTCGTTTCGATACTCCACTTTATCGGAGGTCTGATTCTGTATTTGGTTTACCATTATGGTTTGCTCTTTATCACAGGCACAGCAGGGTATCCTGCTGAGTCACTTTCATCAATCATTGTAATCGGGCTTGTTCCGGTACTCTTGATTCGTGCTGTCTACAATCGTTATTTTTACAGAAGAACAGGAAATGTATACGTCGGAACATTCCTTAACACTATTTTGTTTACTATGATTACGATAGCTAACACAGCCCTTCACACGATTCTTTAACCGAATAAGATAAAAAGAGTTCGGAACATACAATATGCCCGAGCTCTTTTTTCTAGGCTTTTTGCTTAGAAAAAGAGGAGAAAATAGAATGGAACATTTATTTTAGCTATAGATCAAGGAACGACCAGCTCTCGTGCAGTCCTCGTCAATAAAGAGGGTGACAGCATTGGAACTGCGCATCAGGAATTCAATCAGCATTTTATCTGAAACCTGAGCAAATCAAAATTTCCCCTTCTATAATCATGATTGTCTCCAGAAATGACAAAATAACTCGAGGCCTGTCTAATACAGGTCTCAAGCCGCCTAATCTGATTTTCATTATTTTCCCTGTCTACTTGACGGGGAGCAGTTCATATTGATTTCTGCTCTTTTTGTATTATTGAAAACGTTCATCAGCAAAAAATCATTCAGGGTAATCTCAAGCCCTTTACAAAACTTCTGTATCGTACTTACTTTTGGATGCTTTGTGCGGCCACTCATCAACTCTGAAATTGTTGCTTGATTCAATCCACCTTTTTGAATGACTTGATGGATGGTCATGTTACGGTCAGCACCAGTTCTTTCATCCGCTCAATAATTGCCTCGTTCAATTCCACTTGCTCACCTCACGATCAAAGTACTCTATTTATCCTTATTCTTTACGGATCTGTCTATTCCTCTACCCTACCACAATCTCTTGAAATCGAAGTATTTGTCATCATTTTCTATATTAAAAGCGTTATTTTTTTACAATTGTGCTACAAAACAAAAGATATTGAGTTTCTGTTGCCTAAAAACCCTTGCGCAGAAAGGATTCGACAAGAACCGCCAAATGTAAAATTTCTGACATATCAGAAAACTGATGATTTTGGACCTAATCCTGTTATATTGGAACCAACAAAAGGAAACATCTGTTTGGTCGCCGCTCTAGTTTACAGAAAGGGGAAGGCTTATGTATCGATTCGGGGAGTGGTTGAAGGAGAACCGCCGGCTCTCGGGCTGGTCACAGGTTGAACTATCCGAGAAGACACTCGGGGAGATCTCACAGCCCGCCATCAGCCAGTATGAACAGAACCGCTCGGTGCCGTCGATCGCGGACATCGATCATCTGGCCCGTGCGTTCGGGCACACGCTCGCGACGGTCCCGTGGGACGCCATCGACTTCGGATACGGGGCAAAAAGTTCCGTCACCAAGCTCGAGCGCCGTCGGTTCGACTTGAAGGAGCCGCAGGCCGACTCGGTCCGCACATTCGACGGGAAGACGTACGAGTTACACGGCTTCATCGGCATCGAAAAAGGAAGCGGAGAGGCGGTAGAACTGACACAACTCTATTACCGGATCCGTACCGTCGTCAGCGATGCCCACGTGCTCGCCAAACGGAAGAACCCGGACGACGAGCTCGTCCACGTCAAGAAACGGAAAAACGTTCGACAATAACCGACACCGGCGCAGCAGCACATCCTTAAGGATGGTCTCCTCCAATCACATACCGGCGTGTCCCTCATCAGTGACCGGGTGAGCGGGATTTACGCACAGATGGTTCGGCGAGAGTCGCCTAAAACTCGCCACAAGGTCACCGCATCGTTCCGGGTCATCGAAAAACCCTGTACAGCTCTTTAGATTCATGAGGAGCGGAGTTCGTGGGGAAACGGCTAGAAACCCACCGCACCGAATCCGACTGTCCTTAATGATGTCTTCGCACATCACGAGATCAAGGGAAGGAAGTGTGTACTGTGGCATCAAAGGAACAGAAACAGAACCGTAGCTTCGCCGAGAAACTCTTACGCATCCGTGGAAAGGACTACGAGGAGTGGCTCGACGAGCAACATCAACAGGTCATCCAGGACAACCAGGAACTCATTTTGGAGGCGCTCGAGGCGAAGCTCAGCTTCAAGTCGCCGGCGCACCAGGACTAAGGAGGGAACGACATGGGACTCAATGAGACAGGGCTCAGCTTGCTTCAGTTCTTCCAGGGACTCGCCGTCATCGCCGCGGCCATCGCCTTCGCGATCGGGGCTTCTACTTCATCTTCGGCGGGGATCGTGGCCGCTCGAAGGCCGTCGGTTGGCTCGTCGGGGGCGCCGTCGGACTGATCATCGTCATGGGCGCGTTCACGCTCGCCGAGATGGTCGACCAGAACATCAAATTCTAATGCACACGCACGCAGCGTTCCAATCGGAAGGCTTTTTTTTGTTGCTTGAAACGAGAGGAGGAACGAGATGCTGTTTGTACGATTCACCGACGTGCCGGACACACGGATCCAGAACTATGAACGGCTCACCTTCGCCGAGGCGGTCATCGCAACCCATGACCTGCATCAGGCCCTTAGCGAGGAAGGGACGAGCTGTTCCGGTGACTTCCGGCTGTTCGACCAGAAAGACGAACTGCTCTATCGAGGGACGTTCACGTTCGGAACTGAAGGCACCTATCCGAACCTGTACCATCAAGTGAAGGACCGCGTGCAACGAATCCGGACGAAGAAAGAGGATAACGCGAAGAAGATGTGGCTCCTCGACGAGATCGAGGCCGAGACACCGGACGACTATAAGCGCCCGTCCGTTAAACCAATCACAACTGTCTCGTCGACCTATCAGTCACGGCTGACCCGCCTGCAACGCCGCCTCATCTACGGGGCGGCCACGGCCGGGATTCTCTTCACCTCATTCTTCACTGCCGCGCAATGGTTCATCGATAAAGAGGCGCACGCCGAACAGGTAACCGGGGGCGAACAGGTGTGGCTAGACGCTTACGACCAGGCGCTCCAAGGTCAGGAATCCTCACTAATCGATTTACTGGAACGAAAAGACCGGTCCGAGGAAGAGGATTCCCTATTGGTCGACCTCTATCTCGCAGAACGAGAAGACCAGAAAGCGCTCGAGCTCACGGATGACCCCATCCTGATCGAGACGAAGCTGGCCGGGCTCGATCCATCCGATCAGGAGAAATTGGAACGGCTCCAGGACTTCCAAGCGTCACATCCGACCGATGAGGGCGCGTTCGATATCGCCACACTGGAACGTGATCATGAGACCGTGGCCAAAACGGAAATTGTAGAATGGACTGCTCCCCGCGTCTCGGCGAAAGTGACCGCCTATCTCTACCTCGGGGACATCGAGGTTGCGAACGATTGGGCGTCCAAGACGAACGACCCTAACGTACAAGAAAAAATCGACACGTACCAAGACATTACGGTTACTATAGATGAACTAAACGAGAAACTGAAGAAAACCTCTAGCAAGGACACTTCGGCCCGTGAGAAGATTCAAGCCGCTATCGCTACTGAAGAAGTTGAGTTACAAATGATTCTTTATTCAGATTAAGGTAGGTGAAATAATTGAGAACTCAGTCTCTGTCACCACGATTCCCGATACGTCTGATCTTCCCCGCCCTGTTCTGCCTGTTGGTGTTGCCGGTCGGGATTTTTATCTGCTGAACGGGGGCTACAACATCATTCGACAAATCATGACCCCGATATTACAAGACGGGCTGTTGGCCGGGGCGATGATTCCGACGCTCTCACCCACCTTGTTCTTGGAGGTGAGTCTTCCCTCTTCGACCGTCTTGGTCGGACTGATGGCGTTCAGTCTGTTCATCGGACTGGTCGTGTTCGGCAAGGTATGGCTGAACTTCCGGGATGCGAGAAAATCAGAAAGGGAGCGCCCGCTTCACCTCATTCGATGAATTGAAGCAACAGTACCGTCGCGTCCCCGACCGGAAGAAACGGTATGACGGATTGGGCGGTGTCCCCGTCGGACGGGTCAAGAACGAGCTGTTCATCGATGACTCGCCCGTCAACAACCTCGTCATCGGGACGACCCGATCCGGCAAAGGCGAGACGTTCGTCTTCTCGACGATCGATCTGTACAGCCGGGCAAGTGACCAGGCCAGCCTGATCATCAACGACCCGAAAGGTGAGCTTTTCGCCGCTTCGAAGGAGACGCTCGAACAACGCGGCTATCAGGTCGAGGTGTTAAACCTGATGAACCCGCTCCAATCGATGTCGTACAACCTGTTACAGCTGACAATTGACGCGTTTTTAGAAGAGAACTACTCGCTCGCCCAGCAGTATGCACGTTCGGTCGCCTTCATGTTGTACCATGACCCGAAGGCACGGGACCCGTTCTGGGCCAACTCGTCAATCGACCTATGTACGGCGCTCATCCTCGGCCTCTGTGAGGAGGCGAAGGACACGCCGGAGAAGATCAACATGTACAACGTCGCGCTCATGCTCTCGGATTTAGGATCACGGACGGTGGTGACGCGACAAGGACAGGAGATCTCCGCACTCGACGAGTTCTTTCAGCGCTTCCCGGAGAACCACCCGGCCCGGCTTCAGTTCGCGACGCTCCACTTCTCCGGTGGCCAGACACGAGCAAGTATCCTGGCCAATACGAATGCGAAGCTCGGCATCTTCACGTTGAACGGGACCGGGAAGCTGACGTCGATGAACTCGCTCGACATGCGACGCATCGGATTCAACCGCTGGATCGGCGGACGGAGTGAGCCTTTGACACGGCTCACGGTCAGATTCCCCGACGGGACGACCCATGCGCTCACGACGGACGACGACGGCGGCTTCATCGTATATCACACGTCGAGGCTTCAAACTGGAGACGTCGTTCAGATCACAATCGATTCAAGCACTGCGACGATCAAGCTGGAAGCGCATGACGAGGAGAGTGGACGGTTCCGTTACGCAATAGGTGGGATGATACAGATCCGCGAAGTGATGTACCATATGCGTCCCGTGGCGGTGTTTCTCATCGTCCCGGACTATGACCCGACCTTCAACGTAATCGCGTCGCTCTACATCAAACAGGTTTACACGGCGCTCGCCCGGGTCGCCTCGCAGACAAAACAGGGTAAATGCGAACGTCAGGTCGTCTTCCTGCTCGATGAGTTCGGCAACATGCCGCCGATCGAGGGCATGGCCAATATCATCACGGTCTGCCTCGGCCGGAACATGCGATTCAATCTCATCATCCAGGCCTACTCCCAACTCGAGAACCTGTACGGAGAGGGACTGGAAGACGATCGATGGCAACTGTGGGAACACGCACTATCTATTGACCGCAGACGAGTCGACCGCAGAACTGATTTCGAAGAAGCTCGGTGAGGCGACCATCGTCACGAAATCGCGATCCGGCCAAACGTTCTCGCTCAAGAAATCGAAGACGGAGAACGTGGACGGCCGTCGGCTCATGACAGCGACCGAGGTCATGGGACTCAAAGAGGGCGAGATGATCATCATCCGTGTCATCAAGCGTCAGGACACGAAGAAACGACGTATCCAGTCGTATCCGATCTTCCTGAGCGGCAAGACGGCGATGAAATATCGTTACGAATACCTGGCGGACGACTTTGACACGGATCGCTCCCTGCATGACATCGACATCCCATGCCGTCACGCCGGTCTCGACTTCGAACAGATCCGTATCCGTTTCGCGAAGCAAGAAGACGAGACGGAAAGCAACGCGCCAGCGAATCAAGAAGACAAGTCATTGACGGTACGTGATGTGTTGCAGGATAGCATCCTCAGCTCCATGTTCGAAGGACATGACATCGGCGGGATGTCCCTCCCCGAGTTCGAGACGAACTTGAACCTAGGAGTTTACGACATCACCGACAGCCAGAAGAGCTTTTGAGCACGATGATCGCGAAGCGACTCGAGAAACTGAAGCAAGGTACACCGTAGAGGAGGCCGAACCCATGGCCGAGAGTGCCAGAGAGAAGCGAATCCAGAACGAATTACGTGTCGTCGCGAGGATCGTCGAAACGCGCGTCCGCCTCGAACTGGGCGACGTGCTCAATATCCAGACGACTGATGGCTTTCTGACCGTCTATCAAGACGACACCTCAGACACCCCAAAAACTGTTACACTAATAGATAAGTTTGACTTCCGCGTCAACCTGAAAATCGCGGATCTACTAAAGGGAAAATCGTCTGACGGAGGGGTAAACGTTATGAGGAAAATCTTGATTGGTGTCCTACTCGGAAGTTCGTTACTTTTAGCATCATGCGGTGCCGAAAGTTCGAATTATCTTTCTACGACTTCTGTTGAAGAAATTGCAGATATTAAAACTGAGCAAGAAAGTGCATACGTTCTTGTAGACAGCGATAGTCAAGGTAATGAAGGGGCTTACGTTGATACTGTGCGAGAAGTCGCCACGGAAAAAAAGAAAGACGTTCTCTTATTCAATCCGTTTCAGCCTAATGGGGAAGATTTTGAAGAACGTTCTACCCAAGAACATCCTGAACTTAAAGGTGGCAGATTGTACGAGATGACTGACGGTGAAATCAGTCGTGAATTAAATGTATCTGCCCTTACAGAAGATGAATTAAAGGATCAAGTCACTAATTTCATTAAATAGCCTCTGAATGGAGGGATTCTATGGGTGATAACGAAATCGTAAACAAGCTACAAGAGTTCACTGATATCCTTAGTCTCAGTACATTGGTACTGGATGCCCTCCGCTCAATGGGTTGGATTTTAATACGTGGCTTAGCAGTATTAATTGATGGACTTGAAAAAGTGACTGACAGCATATTACTAACTAAAACATTTTTTAATAACTCTCAAGTGGTTGAATTCGTTTCTACGATTCAACCTTTTTTGTACGTTCTTTTAGCCGCTAGCTTCCTATTCACGGGTTACCTCATCATTTTTCAAAAGAAATTTGATCGGGAAGGATTTTTAATCAATCTGTTTATCACGTTGCTCATTCTCGGACTATTATCTCCAACGATGACGCAAGTAAGTGAATTCAGTGATACCGCGATTGATTTCACAACTCAAAACTCTGGCGAAAACTCTTCCGGTGAATCGATATCAAATCAGATTTTACGAGAAAACATTCATGATTTGATTGAATATGACCGAAACGATTTTTCCGATTTGGAAGGTGAGGCTTTGAACTCTCTGCCTCAAAGTCATTTACGAAATATCGATATCAACGAGGTATTCGATAGTAATGAATTTCGCTTGGGAAGTACTGGCGAACAAATCTCTCAGTCCAAACTAACCTGGAATGGTGAAACGATGGGAACCTCGAAACTCGACCAAGGTGGCGTCGAATGGAACAACCAATATTACTACCGCTATCAGCCGAACTGGTTGACCATCTTCGTGACACTCGGAATCATGGGCTTCACGCTGTTCTCGATCGCTTATAAACTGGCGCGCCTCTCGTTCGAGCTCGCCTTTAACTATGTTTTGGCGATTCTCGTCGCACCTGCCGACCTGCACAGTGGTCAAAAGACGAAGAAGGTCATCCAAAGCATTTTGAACACGTTCCTCGTGATCATCCTGATCTTCGTCTCCATCAAGCTGTACACGATTGGGACCGCCTATCTCGCGGAGACGTTGGACGGGTTCGCCTATCTGATCGCCCTCATCGCCTTCTCAGTCGCCTTGATTGACGGGCCGAACATGGTCGAGCGGCTGTTCGGAATCGATGCCGGGCTCAAACGGGGCTGGGGTGTCGCGCTCGGCGCCTATGCCGCCGGGAAAGGCGTGACCTCGGCCGGTGCCCACGCGGTCTCGAAAGTCGCGCGTGCCGCGCAGGGCGCACCAAAGATGCCATCGCTCCATGAGGCCGCGACGACGCGGATGGATTCAAACACCGTGCCGCATAACGCCTCACCGCTTAGTGCGGCGAACCAAGCTCCACAAAGAGCGGACATCGAAAGACAAACCGAGCCAGATAGTATCGGTCAGACCGCTCAAACCGCCAGTCGCACTCAACCTGAACAAGATAAACCGACAATTCCGCAAGACGTTGCGCAACCAAACAACGGTCAAGAAACCGAGCTTGAAGTGCACGGTTCCCAACACGTGAACGAAGCGTCGGACCGCACGTCTCCAGAATCAATCCATGCGACGAATCCGGAATCAAATATCGAACGTGGACCCGACTATCAAACAACTTCATCGGAGACGAAAAGACCGGAGTCGGTTCACGATCATTCAAGTTCTAGTCAATCTCCAATCCCTACTTCGTCGACTATCGAACCGGTTACCGGGTCCATTGATGCCGCATCAAGACCAGACCACCGTCACAATGAATCGGTAGCCCGAAACGACGCGACGTCACCGACACATCATGAGGCCCAAAATTCAAACGATTCATCCTCGTCTTCGTCATCTGCGGCGAATTCGAGTGATGCGGCAACAGAGAAACGCCAAGGACGCGCCCAACGGACCATCCATCAGGACACCGTGCTCGACATAGAGACCGAGGTCATCGAACAGGTGCGTGAGAATCAGATACACCGTCATACACAGAATCATGAAGAGTCGCGACGGATCATCCGACCTCGCCACCGAAACCTGACAACATGAAGAAAAAGGAGTGATGACCCATGCGCAAATACCGGATCCCAAACGAGGTCACGACCGAACTGAAGATCAACAAGATGCTCTATCTGCATGACTTCCTGTTCCTCGTCGGGCTCATCGTGCTCCGGCTCGTGACGCTCCCGTTCATCCCGTCCGCGCTACACATCCCGTTCACGGTCTTCCTCGTCGTCTTCGGGCTGTTTATGGTACTGCGGCCGGCGACCAATCCGCAGAAGCGGATGGTCCACGCGCTCTACTACGCGCTCATCAAACGGAAAGACACCTATCTCGCGCTCGACGCGCACACGAAAGGACGTGAGTGAGATGGCGTTCATCGAAGACACGCTACAGGGACCGAGACCTACGGGCACCTGGCTCGACGAACAGGACGTGGTCGAGAAACGGAAGGTCAAAGACAAGGTCGTCGTCAAACCGACGGTCGCCCAACTGATGCCGGTCGTCGACATCACCGGTACCGAGTCGTTCGAGATGCGCGACGGGACCTATCTCGACATGGTCCAGCTCACCTCGAAGGACATCTATTCACTGAACGAGGAGGAAAAAGACCATGACGTGTTCTCCCTCGCCTATCTCCTGCAGGCGTACACGCACCCGCTCAAGGTCGTGCCACTGAACACGCCACTCAGTCTCGAGCGGCAGAAGATCAGCATCGAGCGACAGATTCGACAAAATCAGACACCGGCCTACCTGCCCTTCTTGTTGAAGAAAAAAGCAGGAGCTCGAATACCTCGAGGAGCATCGCACCAATCGCGATTATCTCCTCTTTTTTTATGCCGACGACGAGCGGACGCTACGCGAACGGAAGACACACCTCTATAAACTGCTCCGCCGCTCGAACCCGATGCGCGAGCTGACGCTCGACCAGAAAGTCCATGTGCTCTATCAGCTGAACAACCCGAACACGAAACCGCAACTCGACGCCTGAAGAAAGGAGTGACGCGCATGTGGCGGCGCCTGCGTGACAAGTTATCCAAACAATCGGACCCGGAGACCGTCAAGATCGAGAAAGGTTACAATCCCGACGTCATCGCCAAGATCCAGCCACAGGGCGGCATTAAGTTCGACGCCAACTTCGTCCGGCTCGGGGACGGCTATCTGTCTTGCCTCCATGTCTACAAATATCAGTCGCTCGTCTATGACTACTGGCTCGAACCGATTCTGAACATGCCGGGCGTTCTGACGACGCTCGACATCGGGACGGCCGACAAGCGTGAAATCATCCAGACCATCAACAAGTCGATGGCCGAACAGAACACTCGCTTCGAGAACGCCAAAGACAATATCGACCGCATCGACGCCCGGGAGACATATAAGGAACTGAATGAGCTCTACGAACAGATCACCCAGGGCGAGACGATGAAATATCTGCATCTGCGTCTCTACGTGAAGGCGAAGACGCTCGACGCGCTCGAGGTGAAAGTGCAGGAAGTGATGGAGGAGCTCGAGGCTCGGAACTTCCGCTCGACGATCTTCCTGAACGAACAGGAATGGGAATGGCAAAGCTTGTTCACGAGCTATGACCAGCAACAGAAATTACCGAACCGACGGCGTGGGAAAGAGATCCCGTCCTCTCCATCGCCGGTGGCTATCCGTTCCACTTCACGTCGCTCCAGGACGCGACCGGCACGTATTACGGGACGACCGACACGAACGGTAGCGTCATCTTTGACCTGTTCCACAAGGACAAGCAACGCAAGTTCTACAACGCGCTCATGATCGGCAAGATGGGATCCGGGAAATCGACACTTCTCAAGAAGACGGTGCTCGACCAGGCGATCAAGGGCAACAAGATCGCATCCTCGACGTCACGGGCGAGTTCTCCGACCTGGTGCGGCAACTCGGCGGGAAAGAAATCGCGCTCGACGGGTCGGCCGGTCTCATCAATCCGCTCCATGTCTATAAGACCGTGACGAATAACGACGGCAGTGCAAACGAGGCGCTCTCGTTCATGCAACGACCTGTCAAAGATGGCCGTGTTCTATCACTACATCAACCCGGCGGCGACGCAGGAAGAGACGAACGAGTTCGAAATCCTGCTCCGGGATCTTTACGTCCGGCACGGACTCTGGGACGAACAGGGCGTGCTTCCCATCACGACACACCCGGCGAACCGGTACCCGGCGTTCTCCGACTTCTTAAAACTCGTGCGTCGCGAGCTCTACACGGACGACACACGCACCTCGATCAAAGAAGCGATCAGTCCGAACCGGGTGCGGCGTCTCGAAAACATCGAGCTCGCCGTCACGAACCTCGTCCACAACTATGGAAACATCTTCGACGGACACTCCTCGATCGACCGGTTCGACGAGGAACTCATCGTCTCGTTCCCGCTAAGAAACCTGACGAGCCTCAGGGACGAGGTATTCCAGGCGCAGGTGTTCTCGCTCATGAACATGCTGTGGGACGGGATGATTGCCAACGGCTCGAGTCAACTGAAAGCCTATAACCAGGGTGTGCTCCGGACCGAGGAGGCATGCAAGTACCTCATCGTCATCGACGAGGCGCACCACTCGATCAACACGCGCGACATCGCCCAACCGGCCATCCTGTATCTGCAACGTTGTATGCGCGAGGCGCGCAAGTATTTCGGCGGCATCTTCTTCGTGTCGCACTTGATCACCCGACTTCGTGCCGGCCGGATCGAAGTCCGAGAACGCCGAGAACGTCAAGTCGCTCTTCCAATTGACGCAATACAAGATTATCGGCGAGCAGGACGCGGAGAGCATCCCGATCGTCCAGACGGTGTTTGATGGCCAACTCTCAAATTCCGAGATGCGCATCATCCCCTCGCTCGAGACCGGACGCGTCGTCCTCAGCATCTCGGGCGTGCAGAACCTCATCTTTGACGTCGATGTCGCACCCGAGGAGCTCGCCTTGTTCGGTGGAGGTGCCTGATGTGGGAGGCCGCGAAACGGACGGCGCGCTTCGCCATCACAGCGAAATGGCGGCTCGCGACGCTCAAGTGGCGACTCATCCTGCTCGGCATCGCGGCACTCGTCTTGTTCCTTGTCATCCTCGTCGTCGGCATCCTCGACACGCTCACAGGTGTCCAGAACGAACTACCGACCGACGTCACGTTCGACACGGCGGGCGGTCTTCAAGTGAGCGACCAGGTGCTCCAATATCGAGCCTTGGTCGAATCGGAACTGTCGAAGCACGGACTGGCCGAACAAACGAACCTCGTACTCGCGCTCATGATGCAGGAGAGCGGCGGACGCGGGAACGATCCGATGCAGGCGAGCGAATCGAAGTGTGGACGCATTGGATGCATCACCTCCCCCGAGGAGAGCATCGTCTACGGCGTCGAACATTTCGCCTCCGTCTTCGAACGGGCGAACCGTGACGTCGCGACTCACGCTACAGAGTTACAACTTCGGCGGCGGCTTTATTGACTATGTGCAACAGAACGGAGGACGGTACTCGAAAGAGCTCGCCATCTCGTTCTCCCAAATGATGTACCAACGCGTGAAACACACCGGTATCTATCGTTGTCATCGCCCGAGTGCGGTCCAGCACGGCGCCTGTTACGGGGACATCGAATACGTCGACGCGGTGTTGAAATACCTCGCGCCGGTCGCCGTCGCCGATGGGATTATCACGAAAGAACTGTTGTCGGGGTTACGTTCTCCGCTCGCCATCCCGCTCAACGTGACATCGCGTTTCGGGTGGCGCGTCGTCTTCGGACAACGGGACAACCACACCGGTATCGACTTCAGTTGCACCCCGTCCGACACGATCCACGCGGTCAAGAGCGGCACCGTCATCTATAGCGGGAACCGCGGACCATACGGCAATCTCGTCCAGGTCCAGCACGACAATTACATTACGGCGTATGCGCACCTGAGTCGTCTTGGCGTCCAAACGGGTCAACAGATCGACGCTGGGCAAGCGCTCGGGTACTGCGGCACGACCGGCCGATCGAGCGGGAACCATCTGCACTTCGAGATCAAGACGGCTGAATGGTCCGGTCATATCGATCCCGCCCCGGTCTTCGGATTATAAGTCATGCATGTATGAAAAGGAGGAGGAAGAATGAACTTCACCGCACGTCACCTCGCGTATCTGTTCGGGGTACTGCTCCTGATTTCGATCGCAGCGAACGTCTTTTTCTATCAACAAGTGATGGCTGTCACGAGTACTTCAGCCGCGAGTGAGACAGAAAATGAGAGCGTCACTCACTCTGAATCGGCGGCCTCCGGAGAGTCGTCGTCAGACACTGAACCAGTCGTCACATCGACAGAGACGGAACGAATGGAGGAGCTGACGACACGCGCGACGCGCTTCGTCGAGTACGCCTTCACCGTCACGAAAGACAGTTACACCACCCAGAAACGACAGGCGAAGGACGTCATGTCGGAAGAACTCGCGGCCACGCTCTTTTGCCGCTGACGGCGCCGACGTCGGCACGTTCGAGACGACCGTCCGCGACATCGAGGTGTTCCCTTCTGTCTCGGAGAAGATTGCCTCGTACGATTCGAACAAGACATGTTGATCGCCGAGACGGGTTATGAAGAGACGACGCAAGAACTGTTGGCCCTGACGTTCGAGTCTATCGAAGGACGTTTGGTCGTCACCGAAATGGAAGATCGACACCGGAAGGAGGGGATCTAGATGCGACGACAAACGCGACGGCGTCTCACCCAGAACGTCTCCCGGTTCTACCTCGGACTCGGCGTATTCTTTGTCATCGGCTTCCTCTTTTTTCGGTACTTCGTCGTTCTTCTTTGCTGAAGAGGCACCGGTCAATGAGACGCCGATCAACGAGGCAATCCGACTCCCCGAACGGGGAGACCGTGACGCTCCACGCGTCTAGTTACGATACGAAGACGAAGACAATGCGCGTTCGACTCTCACTCGATGAAGCACCAGGTAACACGAACGATCATCTCTTCCGCTACGTCTATAAGGCACGTCCTGATTCCGAGAAGGAAGTCACATCGCTGTATGAACGGAACAATCAGTACGTGCTCGAATTGAAGGACGTGCCGAACGACTTCGACCAGCTCGCCGTCCGAATCTACGGATTGGATGAGTCACAATCAATCGACGCACTCACACCCGAGGAACGAGAGAACAGTCTTTTGACATCCCTCTATGCCGACCGCCGGACCATCGAACAGGCGAACCATACCTCATCTGACGAGACAACTTTCACGAGACTATTCGTCGAGGATGAGCTCGCGGAGACCGAACGACAGGTGGAAACGGCGCAACAATCGGTCGAGGCGCAGCGGCAACTGAATCAAGCGACTCGACCGTGACAAAGAGGCGCTCGAAGGAGAACTCCCTACCTCTCGCTCGACGAACAGGTCGAACAGGAGAACGAGATCTTCGACCTCGGCCGGAAGCGTGACGAGCTCACACTAGAACTTGAAAAGCTCGAACAGTCGGTCCAAGCGCTCGAAGAAAAGCACGACAAATTGCGCGTCCGGCTCCGGGGAACTATCGATTTAAGTGGCACATTTCGTGCCAAATCGCTGGTTTCACTGGCACATTTCGTGCCGTTTTCGGACTTTTGGTGATATCACGGAAACCCCAGGCTCTGCCTGGGCTATCACGACAAGTGATAGCAGTTTCCCCTTATGCTCTTTGAACGTATTTTTAGGACATTGGCAATATACAGCCTTTAGAAAGGTGGTCAAGCAGATGGATCTGTTACTCCGCGAAATTGACCCCGTCATCGTGAAGCAAATCGATGAATGGGCAAAGGAACACAACCGCTCCCGGCAACAATATTTGAAAGAACTACTCGCCTCCTGGTGCGCGAACGGCATCCAATCGACGCAGGTCGAGCGCCTCGAACGACAGCTCGAGGCGAACACGCTCCACCTGAAACGGAGCGCGGACGAGCTCGCCGAGGTGACCCGGTTGTTGAACGAGGTGATGCAGGATGCGTGAGACGCCAGGCGTCGTCATCAAATCGAAGTTCAAAGTTCTGGGCACAAAAAAGAAATCGCGTCGCTACAGACGTACCTCGACTACATCAATCGGCCGGACGCGAAAGACAGCCGTGAACAGTTCGAGACGTACCATGATTACATGGAAGACGAGACGAAATCGAGCGGTCTGTTCACACGCGAGGACGACCGGTTGAACGACGAAAAGCGTCGCGCAGTTCGCGACATCTTCAAGCAAGCGCAAGAGAACGGGAGCATCCTCTGGCAGGACGTCATCTCGTTCGACAACGCTTGGCTACGCGAGACCGGTGTACTCCACGACGACCTCGTCGACGAGAAACGGTTGATTCAGGCGACACGGAACGCGGTCGAGGCGATGCTCCAAAAGAGAAGATGGTCCATGCCTATTGGACCGGTGCCGTCCATTACAACACCGACAATATCCACGTGCATGTCGCCATCGTCGAGACGAGTCATGTGCGCGAGCGCGGCAAACGAAAACCGAAATCGATCGAGCTGATGAAGTCGAAGGTCATCCATTCCCTCGCTGACCGGACGAAAGAACAGGAGAAACTGAACGCGTTCATAAGAGACGAACTGGTCGCCCATAAACGGAACCGGAAAATTCCAACGCTCCCGAACCGTGTCCTGCATCCCGAACTCGTCCGTCAGTTCAAGGACATCTATGAGCGGTTGCCGGAAGACAAACGTCAATGGCGCTACAACATGAACGGGATGCAGCCGCTCCGTGAATCGCTCGACCGTCTGACTGACTGTTATATCGACATTCATTTCAAATCAGCGTTTCAAGCCTTCAACGAGCGGCTCGAACAGGAAGTGTCGTTTCATCGTCGTAGCTACGGCGACACGGGAGAAGGCTGAGCGGTACCGGACGACAAAGCGACAGGACCTCTACACCCGGATGGGAAACGCCATCCTTTCCGAGATGCGAGACTTGTCAAAAGAACAGGCGACGTTTGAGAAAAATATAGCCCCAAAACATCCGGTCCGACGCGCATTCAACCAACAAAGATATTCAACGAATCACTCTACCGGATCGAGCGGCATATGAACGACGAATTCGAACATTTGAAGAACCAACGTGCTTTCGAACAGTTGGAACGGGACATTGAATATGGAAAGTGAGGGAGGACGATGGAAGAGTTGAGACAGATCCGTCTTAGATTAAAGCCGGAGACGGTCGCGTATTTGGAGGAGTTCGCCGACGACAAACGTTTCGGCCATCTCGGTCAGGTCATCGACCATATCGCAGAAGAACGTAGAAAACTGGCCGACGAGAAGTGGGACATGCAGTTCCTTACCCGCTCGATCAGCACGCAGGTCTCTCATCGTATAGAGGAGTTAATGAACAAGCAGGTGTCGACGGAACTCGAGCGGATCCGACTCGCCGCGAACCGCTCTGACCGTCACGGTCGATCCTGACAGAGCTCCTGCAGGCACTCATGCAGACCGAGGGCATCGAGGACATCATGACGACCGACCAGTTCAAACCGACGTTCCTCGATACGGCGGAACATGTCGTCCAGGAGCGCATTGAGCACCAAAAACAGAAGAAGGACACTTTAACTTTCGAGAGGATGAATCCTATGCGACCACTTGACCGTCCCTTCACGATGGGACAACTGTTGACACTTCAGACCGATACCGTCACGGTCCTCATCTATGGAAAACGGTACGACATCCCGGTGTCCGTTTCCGAGCACCAACTTTTAACTGCTATCGCGCAAGACGAGATTGTCATGCTTCCCGTCAATTTCGAGCGGACACAGCTGTTACTCGACATTCGGAAACGTCGCCACAACTTGAACGTGAACTGAACGAATTTGTGGACACTGATGAATCTGTCACCGACTTGTTGAAGGAAGGAGTCTGACACGATGGCCAAGATGAAGACGAACGAAGAACGGAAAGCCGAGCTCGAGGTCTTGACCGAACAAATGGAAAAACAGATCGACAGCTACTTCGAGAGCCCAGAAAAATTCGAGAACACCTGCAGTTCCTCGGCAAGTTCCATCAATACTCGATGCGGAACGCGATCTTGTCGAGTCCCAGTTCCCCGGCGCGGTCGCGGTCGGCTCTTACCCGTTCTGGGAGAAGCAAGGCGCACAGGTCCAAAAAGGTGAGCGTGGCATCAAGGTATTCGTCCCAAGTCCAGTGACGTACGCCTTGCACAAAGATGAATGGGTACCGCTCAGCAAGGCACCGAAGCCGATCAAGGACGGTGTGAAACAAGGGCGCATCCCGTCACGCAAGATGATGTACTTCAAGATTGGTCACGTGTTCGAGTACACGCAGACCGATGCGCGTGAAAAAGGAATCGAGGTCTCGGACATCTTCAAACGGTATCACCGAGACGGCGGGCTCGAGAACGAACAAGACATCCGTGACGCCTTGACGACGCTCGCGGATGCCCGGAATGTGACGCTATTGGAGGAACCGCTCGACGAAATCGGGACGGCGAAGGGCTGTTACTATCCGGAGCTACATGCGATCGCCTTGAACCCGCGGAACACATCCATCGAGGACATCAGCGTCCTGATCCACGAGCTCGCCCATTCGGAGCTGCACAACCAAGAGCGGAATCTCGAACGGGACAAACCGCTCACGGCACCCGAGAAAGAGTTCCAAGCCGAGATGGTCGCCTATGTCGTCTCACATCAACTCGGGTTCCCGACAGACGATTTCTCGCTCTCTTACTTGGCCGGTTGGACAAAAGACAAGGAACTCCTCGACAAGGAAAAGTTGTTGCAGGAGGTTCACCAGACATCCGCGGCTTTCCTCAACCATATCGAGTCACACTTAGAAAAGGTACACACTTTAAAGCACGAGAAGGAACAGACTCCACTAGAATACTTCGAGCAACTGAATCAGCGTATGGGATGGAAAGACGCTGACCTCAGTCTCTATGAACGAGTGCATGCCGTACAAAGTGTGTTCCCCCGAGGAAGTAGAGCCTTATCTGAACGCAAAAGCGACCCTCGAGACGAACCTGAAGGTGAATCGTATCGATGAGCCGCTCATGTATATTCACGATAAAGGATTCGGGTTCCAATCATTCGGTGTCGCCAACAATCATGACTTCAATGACGACGCGCTTGTCGTTTACACGATTGCATTACCAGATCAGCCATTGATTAGCGGTCACTTTGATCCCGAAAAAACAGTTCATCCATTACACGATTTAGAAAAGAACAATAAGGTTGAAAAACCAACCCTCAAAAATCTTGAAGATAGTTGGCATAATGTATTGCTTGAAGAAGAAAAGAAGTCACTATCAAGAACAGCTATTATGAATATTGAACGATTAATATAAATAGCAGAAAATTAAGAACATCTACATTAAATACTCACAAGGCATTAGTTTTCCCAGAAGAAAATCTGCCTTGTGAGGAATTTATGTTACCTAAAGCTTTTAGTTATTTTCACAAAAATTATTTGCGTGATTGGTCTAAATAAAACATGAGCACAGCAGTTAAACCGTTAACAGCATTTGGATCAAAAAAATCGACTCCGACCATCTGCAAACATTGCAGCATTATAATCAATCTACAAACAAACACTTCAGTTGATAAGACGTTTTCTGTTTTAATTAAATGTTCAACTTCCTCTTCAATTTCTTCTTTTATCTCTTCACCTACAATCATCTCAGATGAAGTGTTTTCAAAAGCAACGAAAGACAACATTTTTTTATCTAACAGTAATATGTCTGCTTCTAAAACTTCACTTGAACGTTTGAACATTTCCATGTTACGTGTGGCTCTTTGCAGGGATTCTTGCAACACATTCGATCGGTTTAACATCTCCATGCTACGTGCGGCTCTCTGTATGGATTCCTGCAATGCATTTGATCGGTTTAACATCTCCATGCTACGTGCGGCTCTCTGCATGGATTCCTGCAATGCATTTGATCGGTTTAACATCTCCATGCTACGTGCGGCTCTCTGTATGGATTCCTGCACTGCATTTGATCGGTTAAACACCTCCATGCTACGTGCGGCTCTCTGCATGGATTCCTGCAATGCATTTGATCGGTTAAACATCTCCATGCTACGTGCGGCTCTCTGCATGGATTCCTGCAATGCATCTGTTTTAGAAAAAACGTCTAAACCAAGGTTTTTTTCCATGTAGAAACTCTCCTTCATTTTTTGCCAATAACATATCTAATCTTCCCAAAGCTCATTCATCAACTCATCGATTTCTTCTGATAACCGTTGCTTTTCCTCTACGTCTACTTCAACTCGTCCATCTTCGTAAAACCACAACACATCCCCTGATTGAATCGAATCAGGAGTAGTGACTTTGGAATATCCTCCATCACTTCTTCAAATTCGATGACCGCCAAATCCCCTTCAAATCGGTCGATGATCCCTTTACGTCGCTTCATTTTGATTTCTTCACGGCGTAACTCGAGCCGTTCCCTGTGATGATGATTGTGCCGTTTTTATCTGTACGAAGCGTATTCACTTTTTGTCGCTTCAAGTTCGTCACCACTTCGGACGTCGGGTGCCCATAGCTGTTCTTCCCGACGCTGATGATGGCATGCTTAGGTTTGACCGTGTTCAGGAACGTGCTACTCGTCGACGTCTTGGCACCGTGATGGCCCACTTTCAAGACATCCGCCCGGAGCGTCTGCTTCTTCGCCATCATGTCCTTCTCAGAAACATGTTCCGCGTCCCCTGTGAACAAGAAGGTGTTCTTCTTGTACGTGACATGAAGGACTGCACTCCAATTGTTCAAGTCACTGTTCGAGTAGGATTTGACCGGACCGACAAATTTCGCACTCACACCTTTGATTGGCAGTTTCACTCCGGCCTGTGCCGTTTTGATGGTCTTCCCTTCCCGTTTGACGGCTTGAAGGAAGTCTTTGTAGGCCTGGGTAGTGTGCTTCACTTTTGGCGCGTAGACGTTCTCGACACGATAGGCATCCAAGATTTCGTCCAATCCACCGATATGATCCGCATCCGGATGCGTCGAGATCAGTACCTCGATGTCGTCGACTTTTTGCTTTTTGAGGTAGGCGACGATCGCATCGCCCTTTCCTTTGTTCCCCCGTCAATGATGACGTCCTCACCGCTCGGCATCTTGATATAGATGGCGTCTCCCTGCCCGACATCGATGTAATGGACTTTGATGCTCGCGACGGCTGATGCTTCCCCGTATGGCGACACCAATAGCGCTCCACTAAATAGAACGGCACTCCCAATCTTGATCAATTTATTCATCTTCTATCACTCCACTTTGAAATTATTGTAAAATTATCCAACACACCTTTATTATAATCCGGTATTTGTTAAAAAGCTTCTAAATCCTGAGGTTGACCACATACATAAATAGGTAAGGTGTAATTGATAGGAGGACTGAGAGAAATGGATTTACGCAAACCAATCGCAATAAACAAGACGAATAAACCGGTCCTGATTTTTAAAGACGGGGTAGAATTAAAGGAGTGTGTCTCCATTCAGGAAGCTGCACACTATCTGAAGGGATACACGTTATGCACCGCCATGCCGTATCGACACATTATGAATGGCATCATTCTTGATGAGTCCTGGATTCATGAGGGGTAGCGACTATCGGTTCACCACTGATCCTAATGTGAAAAAAGCAAAGTTGGAAGAAATGAAAGTCGGAACAAAGTCCGTTTTTAAGGAAGGACAGAATATGAAATCGAACAGATCTCATGTGCGGCACCTTACACACGCTGTACGACTTCGTCACTGTTTGTTACAACCCTACGAGGTACACTTGAACTAAAAAGGGGTTCTCCTTATGCGACTTCAAGAATGGATTCAGCAATATCACGGTACAGAGATACTACGCTTTGATCGCCTTTGCGAGTACTTGGATGCGACACCGTTTGAAATCAAACACCACCTTGATGGAATCAGTCCTGAGATAACCGGCGTACTGAAGTCAGAAGAGGGTGTTGGCGACGACGTGTTCATCACGAAGCTGGAACATCATTTGCTCAGTCGATTCGACAAACGAAGAAAAAAGTGAAAGTCACGATTGAGGTCGAACTGCCATTACCGGAAGAAGCCTACAATTTTTGTCAACGCGAACGGTTTAGAATGATCGAACGCGTCACTCAACATATGGACGAACAAAACGTGAAGGATTGGCGCATCCTAAACATACGGAGGATATAATTGGGCTCATCACCATAAGGTGTGGTTGACACATAAAATCCATCAGATTTTGAATTGAACATAGAAAAAAGCGAAAACCCCGGTATCGTAATTGTTGCTTAGACAAACCACGATTGGAGTTTTCGCTTTTGTCCCAACAGTTTATCAAATTACTTCTCCCACTTCCAGACCTTTTTCAGATCCAGATGTCTTCAGACGAAGAACCGAACGTTTTCCCGGTCATCCCGGATCGACACGACATCCCTTGCCCGCTTTGCCAGAGAAAGACAGTCCTGCATTCGAAAAGGCGACGTCGCTTCCGACACGGTCACGCATGGAACGTCGGTATACTCTGGATCGAGCTGGATGTCCCACGTCAAAGATGCTTCTCTTGTGATTTGACGTTCGTGTATGACTACGGTCTCGGGCTCGTCCGCACCTCCATCGAGGTGTTCCGAAAGGCATCGCAGAACGTTGCCACGGTAGGACGATCTCAGATGTAGCGCGTGAATACGGATTACCTTACACGACGGTGGAACGATGGTTTTATCGGTATGCCTCAGTAGAGACAGAGAAGCATACGACAGACGTCCTCATCGACGAGTTCGCCACACGAAAAGGACATCACTATGCGACAATCGCCCTCGATGCCGAGAGTGGTCGGCTCCTGTCCATTGTCCAGGAAGGGACGTCACGGTCATCACGGTCGCACTCCAAGGCATAGCCGGAGACATCCGTTCTGTCGTCAGTGACTTTGCACCGGCGATGGCGAAGGCCGTCGCACATGTCTTCCCGGATGCGAAACATGTGCTGGATCGTTTCCATCTCATCCAGTTCTTCACGGACGCCCTTCGCCGCCGGCGTCGTTTTTTGAACGAGGCGAGACGTCACCATCATGTCCGTGTGATTGACCGTGCTCTCGCCTGTCGTCCGGAGACGCTGTCCCCCGAAGACCGGGAGGTCGCCGATTCTTGCCTTCGGGAAAGATCCGTTCACCCGGGACCTCTATCAAGGACTTCAACATATCCGATATGTGCTGAAGGCCACGTGCCATGGACAGGCGACACGTCGACTGACCGATTGGTTGGATCGTTATCAGTCCCATCCTTGCGGGCCTCTGGTGAAGATCGCGAAATCGATCCAGAACCGAGAGGAAGCGATGCGTCGAACGATCGTGTCCAGTCTATCGAACGGAAAGATGGAAGGAACGAACAACAAGATCGAGCTCATCAAACGCCGTGGTTATGGCTATCGAAACCTTGAACGGTTCTTTTAAGGTTGTATCTAGAAATCGGTCGTTAAAATAGCAACCACGAGTTATGGTGATGAGCCATAAAATTGCAAATCAGTTAGTTCGTTTATGGTTAAAGAAGGCATTGTTATGTTCTGTCCTTCATTTTTTAACATAGAAATGAAGTTGTTCCTATCTCTAATTGGCTTGACTTCATATCTTAACAGTAACCTGTCAAATAACGCTTCAAGTCCTTCATCTTCTTCTGGATATTCATTTGAAGCACCAATAAGGGAGATTAAAGGGGTTTTAATTGGTGTGCCATTATTATAAAATAGCCTTTCATTGATTAGTGTTAGAAGGCTGTTCAGAATCGCTGAATTACTCTTGAAGATTTCATCCAAAAACACAAAATGTGCTTCTGGTAATTTTCCACTTGTGTTTCTCTTATGAATCCCTTGTTCGAGTTCTTTTAAACTTAATGCTCCGAACAGTTCTTCGGGAGTGGTGTACTTGGTAAGCAACCACTGAAAATAATTGCTTCCATCAATGATTTTTGCAAGTTCCATTGATAGAAGCGATTTACCCGTGCCCGGCTCTCCAATCAAAAGGACATGCTGGCGAGAAAGCAGAGCAATAAGCATCCCTTCAATTTCTTCTTCTCTTTCAAAATACTTTTTGTTCAAAGCTTCTCTGATTTTAACTAACTTATCAGTCATTTAATTATTCTCCTTTCTAATTTGAGTTTCCAACAGTTCTAATTCACGTTCTTTAATTTTTAATTCTCGCTCTTTCAGATCGTTTGAACGACTTAATTCAGAAGCAATTTCATTGAGCTTTCTTACCATTTCTGGAATATCACGCTCATAAAATTTTTGCCCCATATGAGTTTGAAAAAATTGAACCATATAAACCTTCTCCTTTTTTTGTTTTTTAATAGATGAATTATAAAATTAAAGTGCAACACCTGAACGTGAACGCAAAAAAAGCCCATAGCGACGGCCTCGTGTAGAATGAAGTTACCACACAAACATTCAGACGGAGGAATCGCTATGAGCTACACCCATCTTACCACAGCCGAACGCGTGAAAATAGAGACCTATCTGGAGCTCGGGATGTCCATCCGGTCCATCGCGAGACGGCTCGGTCGACAGCCATCGACCGTCTCGCGGGAGATCAGACGGAACCCCGACTACGTGGCTGAACGTGCCCAGAAACGCTACGAGAAGGCGAAGACCAACTGCGGTGCCAAGACGAAACTCGATGACACGATGCGCCGGACGATCGTCGAGAAGCGCGTGCGACCTGGTCCCCGGAACAGATCGTCGGCCGCCTCTACGCAGGAAAAATTGCCTTCTCCACCATCTACCGATGGATCACGCGGGACGGATCGACGTGCCCCTGACCGTGCTCCGCCAGAAAGGGAAACGTCAAAAGCCGACCGAGACGCGCGGGCGCATCAACATCGGACTCCCCATCTCGCAACGGCCGCCAGAGGTCAGGGGGCGCCGGACGTTCGGGCACTGGGAGCTCGACACCGTCGTCTCCGGACGAGGGAAGTCGAAGGCGTGCGTCGCGACGTTCATCGAGCGGAAGAGCCGGTTCTATCTCGCCCTGCCGATCGCGGACCGCACCGCGGCCTCGATGGAGGGGCGATCCATGCGGTGCACGGCGCCTTCCCGGACGGCACGTTCGAGACGGCGACGACGGACCGTGGCAAGGAGTTCAGCGGTCACGAGCGCATCCAGGCGTCACTCGGTGTGCCGATGTATTTCGCCGACCCGTACGCATCGTGGCAACGGGGAAGCAACGAGAACGCCAACGGGCTCCTGCGCGAGTTCTTCCCGAAAGGAACGGACTTCGCGCAGGTGGCGCATGACGAACTCGCGGACGCACTGGCCAAGATCAACGGGCGACCGAGGAAGTGCCTGAACTGGAAAACCGCACACGAGGTCTTCACCGAGGAAGTGTTGCGCTTAATTTGACAAACCGTCAATAGATAAAGAGGACAACCGAGTGGATTGTCCTCTTTTGCCCTCTATATTTTCTTTCCAACATCAATATGGCTATTGTATTCCCATGCTGGAATATAAATCTCCATATCCACATTGATGTCGTTTTTCAAGTTTAGATAACTTATAATTTCGTGAGGGGAATCATCAAAAATGATCCATTCATATTCACGAATTGCTTTATCCGAAAAGACTTTCCTAATCACTTCACCCTTCGGCACTCCGTCTGTAAAGTAAAACGGAAAAGTGAAGGGTGTGTGTTCATTAATCCATTGTCTTGTAATTTCAGAAGATATGTGTTTTTTATTTGGTCGGGAAGTAAGGAACATACACATATCTTTTTTGTCGTCTATTATTCCTTCGATGTTTTCAATGACTGATTTCATAGGTTCTGCATTTTTAAAAATAGAACCGTCATCAAACAAACGTGAAGGAACAGGTGATGGATATATGTCGGTTCTGTATCCTTTATCTTTAAGTGCTTTGTTAACATTGGCAATGCAATTGTCTATATCAACAATCACTATTCTTGACATATATTTTTCCCCCTTTCTACCAACTACTTTTGTAAAAGATGATATACTCTCGTTTCGTTTTTAAATCCGCCAACGTGATCGAAAGAAATAAAACAGCCTGAGTCCTTATGTAATTTTAGGTCTCAGGCTGTTAATGTCTGTCTGCGTGACAGGGCTTATTTTCGAACTAAGATAAAGCAGGTCACGAGTTTGCAGTCATTGGATGTTCTGTTTTTTCATTTTATGTCATTTGGTCAATTCTTACATTTTCAGGGCTTGTTTTACGGTTTCCTTCAGAGGGGTCAAGGATCCGATCAGTTTTTGCAGATCATCTGATGTTTTGGACGCTTCTCCTTTGGAAATCGCGTCATGATCGTTGCCGTAATTTCAGCAAACGGCTCAGGGACACCAGCGTTTACGAGGAAATTTTTCTCTTCTTCGAATGAGACAGGCTGATGCACGACTTTTTTTGCCGGAAACCCCGGAGAGAATTTGGGCAAGTTCATCAAAGGTCCACGGTTGATTGGAAACAAGGTTATACGTTTTGTTTTCATGCCCTTCCTCTGTAAGAACCGTTGCGGCGGCCAAAGCAAGTTCATTGCGTGTTACTGAATTAACGATCCCGCTTCCCGCATTCGTAACAATTGCTCCAGACTCTATGGATGCGCGCACCCTCATTTACAAAAAAGTCCGTATATAAGGCATTACGCAGGAAAGTATACGGGATATTGGTCGTACGGATGGCATATTCCGTTGCTAAATGTACGTGTGCAAGGGGAATTATTGATTCCTCAGCAAAGGCATATCCTGTGTAAGCAATATGTTTGACTCCCGCATCTCTGGCAGCTTTTACGACATTTGCATGTTGAACGATAAGAAGCGTATTATCATAATGCGGACCTGAGATAAAGAGCAGCTTGGAGACACCTGCAAAAGCCTTTTGAAGAGATTCCGGTTGATTATAGTCGCCATGGCGAACTTCCACGCCTTGATCGGCAAGAGTAGAGGCTTTTTCAACATTACGCACGATGGCAATGATTTGACTGGCGGGAACTTTTTTGAGCAAATGTTGAATCACAAGCCCACCGAGTTGACCAGTAGCACCTGTAACCGCAATTGACATAATCATTTCTCCTTTTTTTCTAAAAATTTTTTGAATGATGAATTATAAAATTAAGTGCAACACCTGAACGTGAACGCAAAAAAGCCCATAGCGACGGCCTCGTGTAGAATGAAGTTACCACACAAACATTCAGACGGAGGAATCGCTATGAGCTACACCCATCTTACCACAGCCGAACGCGTGAAAATAGAGACCTATCTGGAGCTCGGGATGTCCATCCGGTCCATCGCGAGACGGCTCGGTCGACAGCCATCGACCGTCTCGCGGGAGATCAGACGGAACCCCGACTACGTGGCTGAACGTGCCCAGAAACGCTACGAGAAGGCGAAGACCAACTGCGGTGCCAAGACGAAACTCGATGACACGATGCGCCGGACGATCGTCGAGAAGCTGCGTGCGACCTGGTCCCCGGAACAGATCGTCGGCCGCCTCTACGCAGGAAAAATTGCCTTCTCCACCATCTACCGATGGATCTACGCGGGACGGATCGACGTGCCCCTGACCGTGCTCCGCCAGAAAGGGAAACGTCAAAAGCCGACCGAGACGCGCGGGCGCATCAACATCGGACTCCCCATCTCGCAACGGCCGCCAGAGGTCAGGGGCGCCGGACGTTCGGGCACTGGGAGCTCGACACCGTCGTCTCCGGACGAGGGAAGTCGAAGGCGTGCGTCGCGACGTTCATCGAGCGGAAGAGCCGGTTCTATCTCGCCCTGCCGATCGCGGACCGCACCGCGGCCTCGATGGAGGGGGCGATCCATGCGGTGCACGGCGCCTTCCCGGACGGCACGTTCGAGACGGCGACGACGGACCGTGGCAAGGAGTTCAGCGGTCACGAGCGCATCCAGGCGTCACTCGGTGTGCCGATGTATTTCGCCGACCCGTACGCATCGTGGCAACGGGGAAGCAACGAGAACGCCAACGGGCTCCTGCGCGAGTTCTTCCCGAAAGGAACGGACTTCGCGCAGGTGGCGCATGACGAACTCGCGGACGCACTGGCCAAGATCAACGGGCGACCGAGGAAGTGCCTGAACTGGAAAACCGCACACGAGGTCTTCACCGAGGAAGTGTTGCGCTTAATTTGACAAACCGTCGAATAAATAAAATCATCTAGGTGGCGGAAGCCAAAAATAAACGAAGGCGGCCGCAATTGAAGACTGGATTGAGGAATGACTGTTTATTATGTATTTCGGCCATTCTTGCCCGCCATTATAATTGCATCAGAAATGTAAATCAAATCTTATGCCTGTGCCGCTAAACAAGGTGAATGCCTCCTATCATTTTGTCGCGCCTATCATAGATAAGGCCGTGCAATCAAAATTTTTGGTGATGAACCTTTTAAATTCATTAGAAATATTTTAATGGACTCTAATCAAAAACACCATTCAGCAGAATGGTGTTTCCAGGTTAAGAATATTTAAAAATATATTCCATCCAACTATTTATGTTGAATTAAACTAACATTAATCCCTTTCAATATTTCTTTAATATGACTGAAATTTGGGGTTGAGTAAGACCGACAATATCTGCAATTTCAGCTTGAGTCAGCTTCTCTTCATAATATAATTCTTTAATTAAGTCTCTCGTTTCTTCTTTTGTGAGATTTTTGTTATATTTTCGTGACGTCACACTTTCTAAACCATTTCTTTTTTTCAAATCTACTGTAAGAATAATGTCCTCATCTTCCCGAATAAGTTTTACATAATTCTTTTTTTTGTAAATTTCTACATTGTCATCAGAAAATATTTCATCTAATGTCATCTTTCCTAAGTTAGTATTATTTGCATCCACTAAACCATCTATATTTACGCTGACGATAGAGTTTTTATCATTATCATTTTTTAACCATGATGGTTTTCTCTTTTTCTAAGTGAGTGTCATTTGCATCCATTAAATCATCTACATTTACGTTGACAGTAGAGTTTTTATCGTTATTATTTTTCAACCATGACGGTTTTCTTTTCAAAACAATCGCCCCTTTTTATATAAATTTATATAACTAAAACTTCATTTTCACTTTAATTCATTGAAATTAACTCGTCAACAATTTTATATAAATTTATATAACAAAATATCATCTTTGTTCCACTTTAATTACTATCAAATCGTTACTCTTACTTTAAATATTGAATAGGCGCAGTCTCTTATTAAATAGAGACCGCGCCCTTCCTATTTTTAGCATCAGTTTATAATTACAATTTAATTTATCTTTTGAAATTGCTCTTACGCTCCGTGCCTCCCGTCAGAAAGGGCCAGGAACATAGAGATGCGGCGACTAGCCTGCGGCTCTTGTTATCGGACCGTCAGGGAGGCGGCGGTGCGATGAGCGACTTCGCCACAAGGCGTTAGACGCTCACGCATGAGCCCGGATCACCATTCCTTCTCCCAGGCCCCGTCTTCAAACACGCTCCAATCCTCGAACCGATACTTGATGAGCCAATGGACATGCATCACTTCATATTCGAATACACCCTTGAGAGCTCTGAGACCACAAAACTGACGTCTCCATTCCCCACCACCCATGTCCCATATAGATATACGATCTTAATCGGACGCTCTTCCGCATCCAGATGATCACCACGCGGAAGTAAGGCGAGTTCCGTCCTTCATCGAACCGGACGACCTTCTCGACGCCATGTTCCCTGTCGACGACGCGCATCCAATCGGGACGCTCCATCAATTCAGAGAACACGGTCCGGACGAACGGATCCAATCCATCGAACGCATAGTCATCAAGTATCCGCTCGTCCATCACGCCTCACCCCTTTCAGTTTTTATAGACCAATTCCCAATACTTATGGGATTCACGCTTCGTTCAAAGACTCACTAAATAAAAATGTATACATGTATACAAATCTACAAGTATACATGTATACATTTCGAAACAATCAGTTATGTACTTGAAGCGTGTTCGTATTAAAGAAGACCGTCATTTGTTTCAATCGCTCCCTTCTTTCACCTCACAAAGGATATCCATGCTTACCAACGCGAATGCCTCAGGGTCGATGTCCATCCGTTCAGGCAGTCTTCTAAGCAATACCTCTTTCATCTCTTTGATCGTTTGTTGGTCCAATGTGTGATTCATTTGAATCATCCTCTCCTGTTGATAGCTCAACAATACCTTGAATCTGACCTCTCAACATCTCGGCTTGTTTCATATAAGCCCTGGGCTTGTTTGAAACAAGCCCAGGGCTTACGTAGGAAAAACGGCCATTTTCACCAAACAAGCACTCATTTTTCATTAATCCAAACATCGCAAATACACATTCATGAAAAAACAGAGCAACGTGATTTCTTTATGCCTTTAACTTCTCACCAAATCATTTGTTTTCGCCACGCGAAAACATTCCTTTCCCGGATCCGAATTCTGGATGCAGGCGAGAGCAACGCGAGTCGCTGGTCCCGTCAAAAGAAAAACGTATGTTTTTCCTCCTTGCCCTTTCGGACGGACCGGGACCGGTTCACCGGCCCCGCTCCTTTCCATTCAACCCATGTAACCTCGCTGTTTCATGCTGACATATGACTCGTCCGCACCGAGGATGAGATGGTCGAGCACCGGGATGCCGATGAGGTCTCCTGCTTCATGCAACCGTTCTGAGACGAGGATATCCTCCCGGCTCGGGCTCGGGTCCCCGCTCGGATGTTGGTGACAGGCGATGATGCACGAGGCATTGTTCAAGATGGCGCATTTGAAGATTTCTCTCGGGTGAACGACGCTCGAATTGACGCTTCCGACGTGCGCCCGATGGACGCCGATGACCCGATTCTTCGTGTTGAGCATGATGACGAGGAACACCTCCCGGTCATCATCCCCTATAAAGGATGCCCCGATTTGTCGGGCATTGTCGGGTGATTGGATGACGGCGTGCTCGAGGGCGACCATTTCCTCTCGAACCTCTTGTTTGATACGGATGACCTCGATGATTGACGATAGTTCCATGATGGTTTGTCCCCTTTCGGATAAGCTGTCCTCAGAACGAACACCGTTGTGCGTCCTGTTGACGGGAACGCGGCGAGCGTCGGGAGACGGTGCAAGGGCGACCGCAGGGAGAGCCTCAAAAAATGCGTAGAGCAAACGGAGGACCAGGCTTCCGTAGCCAACGAGCGAAAAGCCTTGCTTTGAGCCAAAAGCGAAGGAAGACGGGCCGGAGGGCGCGTCATTTTTTTGACGTCCCTTGCACCGACGACCAGCGAGCTAGAGTACGGAAACAGGACGCATGGAACACCAATCAAGAAAAAGGCTGTTCAAACGAGATAAACCGGGTATAAAATAAGAACAAATGTTCGTTTATATGAAAGGAGAATTGTGATGACGATGTATCGCGACCGGGGTGAGCTGAAATGGATCCCATTTCTCATGCCCGAACACAGAGCCCTACTGACGAAATACTATAAAGAAATTCAAAAGATTGAGATGCCCGATGTCGACGAACAGGTCCTATCGGTCTACGAGAATGTGCTGAATGACGCGATCTTCAGCGGAGATATGGTGGAGGTGAGATATGTGGAGGAGCGGGAGATGAAACGATTCAAGGGATTCGTGCACCGGACGAACTACATGGAGCGGACCGTCGAGCTGGCCAATCAGCGGGACGGGATCATCCATGTGCCGTTCGAGGCGATCATTCACGTGGAACAATCGATGGACTAACGCCCTGACGGTTGTTTGAAGTCTGCGTCACGAAACGAAGTGTCGCTCCTCGGCTTTTTAAACTTCTAAATAATTAATCTCTGAATTGTAATTGACGTCTCGAAACTTGTGTTCAAACTTGTATCTGATGAAAATCAGCGATTTCACAAAAAAAGTTGTCTTTGGAAGATATACAGAAAATATTTATTAAGGTTTCAGTAGCCAATTGCTGTAAACTATTTATATAATTATCTGTTATCCCAAGGAGGAGCAGGGTCTATGAAGCCTAAACATACTATGACTGAAGAAGATATCAAAAATAAATTTATTACTCCTGCCATTGTAGAATCTGGCTGGGACATGCAGTCTCAGATCTATTTCGAACATTACTTTACTGATGGGCGGGTAATCGTTCGAGGTAATTTGACATCTAGAGCTGAAGGAAAACGTGCAGACTATTTGTTGATGCACAAAAGCAACTATCCCTTGGCGATCATCGAAGCCAAAGATAACAATCATCCAGTAGGCGGTGGGATGCAAGCTATTGATTATGCGGAAATCTTGGATATCCCCCTATGCTTACAGTTCGAATGGGGATGCATTCGTTGAACACAATCGCTTAACGGGTGAAGAACGGACGATTTCATTGTCAGAGTTCCCTTCTCACGATGTTCTTTGGTCACGCTATCAACAAGATGCCGGTTTAAGCACCGAACAAGAAGAATTAATCAATGAGCCGTATTACTATCAACTTGGTGATAAAACACCGCGCTACTATCAACGTGTCGCAATCAACCGTACGCTTGATGCAATCGCCCAAGGCCAAAACCGGATCATGCTCGTTATGGCAACAGGAACGGGGAAAACCTATACTGCCTTCCAAATTATCTATCGTCTCTGGAAAGCTGGGATTAAGAAGCGGATTCTTTTCTTAGCCGATCGTAATATTTTAGTTGATCAAACCATGATCAACGACTTCAAGCCGTTTGAAAAAGTCATGACAAAAGTAGAAAATCGAGTTCTCGATAGCGCTTACGAAGTCTATACAGCGCTCTATCAACAGTTAGCTGGTGAAGATGGAATGGAGCCTTTCCGACAATTCGAGCCTGACTTTTTCGATTTAGTCATCATTGATGAGGCTCATCGTGCATCAGCTAGAGAAGAAAGTCGTTGGCGTAAAGTGTTAGAATACTTCAGTGGGCCCGATACGACGCATATTGGTTTGACTGCTACACCAAAAGAAACGAAGGACACTTCAAACATCACGTACTTTGGTGAACCGATCTATACGTACAGTTTAAAACAAGGAATTGACGATGGATTTCTCGCGCCTTATAAAGTGGTTCGAGTCGGATTGGACCGGGATTTAGAAGGTTACCGCCCTGAAAAAGGTAAAGTCGATATGTTCGGAAATGAGATTGAAGATCGAGAGTATAACATTTCCGATTTTGATCGAAACATGATTATTGATGGACGCACCGAAGAGGTCGCCAAACGAATCACGGAATTCTTAAAAAAAGCACGATCGTTATATGAAGACGATTGTGTTCTGTGCAAACATCGATCATGCAGAACGTATGCGCGCGGCATTAGTCAACCTTAACGCTGACTTAGTGCGAGAGAATTCAAAGTACATCATGCGCATCACGGGTGATACGCCTGAGGGTAAGGCACAGCTCGACAACTTTATCGATCGTTCAAGCCAATATCCGACAATTGTGACCACATCGAAATTGTTGACTACAGGCGTCGATGCTAAGACGTGTCGCCTCATCGTACTCGATTCAAATATCAACTCGATGACTGAATTCAAACAGATCATTGGTCGAGGGACCCGTCTTCGATCCCGAATTTGGAAAGGAATACTTCACTATCATGGACTTCCGTAATGTTAGTCGTCTATTTGCCGATCCAGAGTTTGATGGAGACCCTGAAGTCATTTACGAAGTTCCTAAAGATGGTGAGCTACCGGACGAAACAAACGAGCCTGGTGGAACACCGGATACGAACACCCCTTCTCCTACTGGACTTCCAGGCGGAAACAGTGATGAAGATGACTATTACGCAAAGACCCAAAAATATCGAGTCAACGATGTCGATGTACGAATTTCTAATGAACGTGTTTATTATTATGATGTGGGCGGAAAGCTCATCACTGAAAATTTGATTGATTATACGAAGCGCAATATTCGTAGTGAGTATGCCACGTTAGAAGAGTTTTTACGAAAATGGAAAAGTACCGAACAAAAACAATCACTTCTTGATGAACTGAAGAAGCACGGTGTTTTATTGGAAGCTTTGTTCGACGAGGAACCACACTTGAAGGATCTCGATGAGTTTGATTTGATTTGTCACTTAGCGTACGATCAAAAACCACTGACAAAGGCTGAGCGAGCGAACAACGTGAAAAACGTGGTTATATCTATCAGTATCAAGATGTGGCTCGTGATGTCCTCGAATTATTGCTTGATAAGTACCAAAATGAAGGGGTCAAAGAAATTGACGGCACTACCGTTCTTGAACTCCCAGAGTTTCAGCGTTTCGGTAGTTCACTTAAAATCGTTAAGGCTTTTGGTGGAAAAAAGAGTATTTAAATGCATTAAAACAATTAAAAGATGAAATTTATATTTCCTAGGAGTTGTAATTCATGTCAATCACCTCGTTTGTAAAGAATATGCAAAACATTATGCGTAACGACGCCGGAATTTCTGGTGACGCGCGCCGTCTCGAACAAATCGTTTGGATTTTATTCCTTAAAGTCTATGCAACTAAAGAAGAGCAATGGGAGTTGCATGACGACAACTACACTTCCATCATCCCAGAAGAATGTCGTTGGGAAAATTGGGCCGTCGATAAGAAAGACGGAAAATCCTTGACAGGAGAAGCACTTCTCAATTTCGTGAACGGTACTCTTTTCCCTACTCTTAAAACGCTTCCGGTAGACGAATTGACACCGGTAAGTAAATCCATCGTCAAATTTGCTTTTGAAGATGCGAACAACTATATGAAAAATGGTGTGCTCTACGCCAGGTCGTAAACGTTATTGATGAAATTGACTTTACTGACTACAAAGAACGTCATGCCTTTAACGAAATTTATGAACAAATTTTAAAGGATCTTCACAGCGCGCATCGGGAGAGTTTTACTCTCCCCGTGCGACGACTGACTTTATGGTACAAGTCACTAATCCTCAACTCGGAGAACGTGTCGCTGACTTCGCTTGTGGGACAGGTGGGTTCTTGACTTCATCGTTGAACCACTTAATTCAACAAGTTACGACAACGGAAGAACGCGAACTTTATAACACTTCGGTTTTCGGAATTGAAAAAAGGCTTTCCCTTACTTACTCGCAATTACGAACTTATTGCTCCATGACATTGATAATCCAATGATTGTTCACGGTAACTCTTTAGAGAAAAACGTGCGCGATTATTCAGAACGTGAAAATTCGAAGTTATTTTGATGAATCCTCCTTACGGTGATCAGAAATTGATGGGATTAAAATGAATTTCCCTCTCGAATTACGCAGTAGCGAAACTGCCGATTTGTTTATGTCCGTTATTATGTACCGATTGAAAAAGGATGGTCGCGCTGGCGTCATCTTACCAGATGGTTTTTTGTTTGGTGAAGATGGATCGAAGCTCGCGATTAAAGAAAAACCGATCAAAGAATTCAATTTGCATACGATTATCCGATTGCCACATAGCGTATTCGCACCATATACATCAATCCACACAAACATGTTGTTCTTTGATAAAACAAAACCGACTGAAGATGTTTGGTTTTACCGATTAGACATGCCTGAAGGTTATAAAAACTTCTCTAAAACACGTCCAATCAAACTAGAACATTTTGAACCTGCCTTAGAGTGGTGGAATAATCGTGTAGAAATCATCGACGGAAAGAACGAAAAAGCACGTAAGTTTACAGCGGAAGAAATTATCGGCCGGAATTACAACCTTGATTTATGTAAGTTCCCTCAAGATGAAGAAGTCATCTTGGAGCCCCAAGAACTGATCGAAAATTATGTAGCAGAGCGTTCACGTCTAAATCATGAAATTGATAATATATTAGCTGAAATCCAAAAACTATTAGGTGAAAAAGCATGAATAAAAAGAAATTAAAGGATTCTATTTTAGAGTACGCGTTTAGAGGTGGGCTTACTTCACATAAAAAAAATGAATCTACATTTCATAGTTCCTCAAATAACGAAAATCCTTTCCTTGTTCTTCCGGAAAATTGGGAATTAAAAAAATTGGAGACGTATTCAACGTTGTGTCAGCTCGAAGAATTAAAAAAAGTGATTGGAGAAGTCAAGGGGTTCCTTTTTACAGAGCTAGAGAAATAGTAAAGTTATCTGAAAAAGGATATGTTGAAAATGAAATTTTCATTGATGAAAATTTGTATTTACAGTATTCCAATTCTAAATCACCTATTCCAGGAGACTTAATGATAAGTGCTGTAGGAACTCTCGGAAAAAGCTATGTCGTAAAACCCGGTGATAAATTTTACTACAAAGATGCTAGTGTACTTTGTTTGAAAAATATAAACAATTTAGTTCCGAATACGTAAAATATTATCTAGATTCTCCATATTTCGTTAATCAGATAACTAGTAATTCAAAAGGTACTACAGTAGGTACTTTGACTATTGTAAGAATGAATGATTACTTAATCCCTGTACCACCCCTTGAAGAACAGCAAGCAATTGTCAAAAAAATAGATAAACTTATTACTAAAATTGATTATTACAATCTTCGTTACACAGAACTAGAAAAATTACAGGAGCAGATACCATCTCTTCTCGAGAAATCTATTCTTCAATATGCTGTTGAAGGCAAGTTAGTAGAACAAGATACTGCAGATGAACCCGCTTCAGAATTATTGAAACGAATTTCAGAACAGAAGGAACAAATGGTTAAAGAAAAGTCATTAAGAAAGAAAAACCGCGCCTCCTATAACTGAAGAAGAAATTCCTTTTGATATTCCTGATACGTGGGAGTGGGTAAGGCTTGGAGAAATCACTCAAAAAATACATTACGGTTATACAGCATCAGCTCAACAAAGTGGAAACGCTAAATTATTGAGGATTACAGATATTCAAAACAACTCAGTTATTTGGAATAATGTCCCATATTGTATGATTGAAGAAAAGAATGTTGAAAAGTATAGTTTGAATCAAGGAGATGTCTTAATAGCTCGTACTGGTGGCACTATAGGGAAAAGTTTTTTAATACGTGACTTATCGTCTGGTATCCCCATTCTTTTCGCATCATATTTAATAAGAGTGAAATTAATAGATGGTATTAATAGAGAATATTTGATGTACTACCTCCGTAGCCCACTTTATTGGGAACAACTAAGAGAAATGTCTGCTGGCACTGGTCAGCCAAATGTAAATGCTCAGAATCTAAAAAAACTACTTATTCCTATACCTCCAATTGAGGAGCAAAATAGAATAGACAAAAAAATAAATCATTTATTAACACTTAGAAACAATATAGAAAACATCTATTAAACGAACGTTAAAAAGACATCTTTGATAGTTAGTACACATTAAAATGAAAGGGCTATAAACAGCCCTTTTCATTTTGCCCCCATTGTCTTTTAACTTATCTTTTTATCAATGTTTGTTTTCTGTTATGATTGATGAGTAAACAAACAAATGAACGGAGGTTATTCATGACGAAAATTGGATATGCACGAGTATCAACCTTTGATCAGAACTTGGACTCGCACTAGATGAACTTAAGAAAGCCGATTGTACTAAAATCTTTCAAGAGAAGGCCTCCAGTGTAAAAAAGAGACCAGAATTTGAGAAGTGCTTAGATTATTTACGAGAAGGTGATACCCTGGTCGTCTGGAAGCTAGATCGGTTGGGGAGAACCACAAAGAAGCTTCTTGAATTGATTGATGATTTGAAAGATCGCGGAATCAATCTTCAAATCATTACGTTAGGGGTCGATACTTCTACGGTCGCCGGCCGACTATTCTTCACCATGATGGCTGGATTGGCAGAAATGGAACGTGAGCTGATTCGCGAACGTACAAACGCTGGACTTCAGGCTGCCCGAGCCAGAGGAAGAATGGGTGGAAGAAAACCGATTGATGAACAGGTCATGGCCAGAGCCATAATGATGTATGAAGCAAGAATGACAGTCGAGGATATTACCAAAACTCTAGATATCTCAAGATCAACTTTTACAAGTACTTAAAAACCCTCAAGTGATTGTTTTTAAGTACTTGTATGTCTAGATACTTCTTTTAGCCATATTGAAAAATGGTAAAAAGCAGAGTAATATCATATACTCTGCTTTACTCAATGAGTTTTTAATTAAATATTTTCTACTTTATCAAACCATGGACTTGCTGTTTCTTTTAAAACGGCATTAAGTTCTTCGATGTTTTGTCTGCCTTCCGATCTTAGCCATTCTCGGGCATCTTGTTCACCTTTTTCACCGAAAACATTAACACCATTCTTCCAGGTTGCTCGTCCGCATAATACACCATTAAAGGTGATCCCGCCTCTTTTGCAAATGTTAATGTATCTTGGAATAACTGCGCTGAAACACCCGCACTTAAAAAGATGAATGGTAACGTCGTAGCATCACTTTGTTCTTTAAATAATTGAAGCGCTTCTTCCCTAGAATGGATAACTTCATCTCCATATCCTTCTACGAATTTCATATTAACAGGAACCTCGACTTTCAGGACGTCCACTTTGTATTGTGGTTTTGAGAATTCCTTCATTGCATCAATCACTTTATGAGGTTTCACCTTGGCATATTCTTTTCCTTTTACATCATCGTTATTGACATCATAAGTCACAATTTCTAAAAAGAAGGGATTTCTTCAGCCTCACATTCTGAACCAATTCGCTCCATATATACATGTTTATACTCATTAATTTTTTCTTCTTCATCTACATCATAGTAGAGTAAAAATTTAATAGCATCGGCACCAAGGTCTTTTAGCCGTTTAACAGACCATTCCTCCAATAAATCAGGCAGGCGTCCTGGCTCTGATGCATCATAGCCTGTTTTTTCATAAGCCATGATGAGTCCGGCATCTTGATGTCTTACTTTCGAAGCGGGTAAGCCATATTCGGGATCAAGTAAGATCGCTGAAGCAAAAGGTGTCAGTTCCTCCGATACCAATTTTTTATACGTAATGATTCCTTCATCTCCAATCTCCTGATCACTTGCATTAGCAATCATTTTCTTAAGAGATCCACGTTGGTCAATCGCAAGTGCCCCGATTACTCCGTTTTCATTTGATAATCGTTTCAATGCTTCTAATTTATTCTTTTTTAATGATAGCATAGTAGTAGTCTCCCTTTTTAGTAGATTTCGTTTATCTCAACTAAATTAAAATAGTGCATAAAGTGGTTCAGATTAACGCTTCCGGTCCCAGCTTCTATTGTGTTCAGCATCCCTGCCGTCATCGAGGTTTTGATGGCGGTTTCAATGGATTCCCCTCTATTTAAAGAAACAGCTAACCCCGCAACTGTCGCATCACCTGATCCTACTGGATTTACCACATTAATTTTTGGTATAATTGCGTTATAGAATCGATCCTTATATTTAACCAAAGCACCTTTACTTCCCATTGAAACCATCACGCATTCAATATCGTTAAATAATTCATGCGATAATACTTCTTTTAAGAGATTTCTATCATTATTGACCTCTTTCCCAATAAGCTGAGACAATTCAGTATGGTTTGGTTTAATGGCAAAGGGCTTTTCCTTATGAAGAAGTACTTGTTTTAAGGATTCTCCCGAGGAGTCAAGTATCACAGGAACGTCTTTTTTTATGACTGATGACTAGCATTTGATGGTAGAAATCATCGGGTAACCCTTTTGGCAGACTTCCTGAAATCGTAACAAATGAGGTCTTTGATAATAGACCTTCAAATTTATCTAAAAATGCTTTGCCTTCTTTTAGGGATAGGGTTGGACCCGATTCGAGGATCTCTGTTTGCATTCCTTCGTGAAGAATGGCAATACAATTTCGTGATTCTTTTTCAGTCTTTAAAAAGTCATTTTTAATACCAGCCTTTTTTAATTCTTGGTTGATAAAATCACCAAGGGTGCCGCCAATAACACCAGTAGCCAGAACATCTTCTTCTAATTGTGAAATAACCCGTGTAACATTTAATCCTTTTCCGCCTGCGGTTTTACTCACATGTTCTATTCTATTAATCTCATTTAATTTAAATTGTTTAAGAGGGTAAGAAATATCAACTGAGGGATTCATTGTGACTGATAAAATCATTTCACTGCCTCTTTCTCGTGTTTTTTCTTTTTTAGCTCTGTTTATGATGAATGTTGATAAATTGCCTTTGGTCCATGTGATCAGCATTTTTCTGCCTAAAAATGGCTGAACGTATGCCCCGAAGGCAATTGCAAGATCAACAAGGATGTTTAACAAAGCCTTTCATTTCATTGCTTATCATCAATCGTGATATTCGCCCCCATCCCATTTTTCTAGGAACTCGTCAAAAAAGTGAATGTCTCCTGTTTGATGATCATTTTCTGGTTCAAGGGACATAATTTTTTCCACTAATTGGTTGTTTTCCTCTGTTTCATCATATTTTGCTTCGATAAAGTGATCGACAATCTCTAGGATTAAATGTTCTCCAGTAATTTTGCCTCCAACGCCAATGACATTTGCATTTAGTTTTTCTTTAGCATATTTGGCCGTGGCAACGTCTCTTACCAATGCTGCTCTTGCTCCTATTACTTTAGCGGCTGAATTTGTAATTCCTACGCCTGTACCGCAAATCACTACACCTAAATCAGCTTCTCCGGTCGTAACCGCTTCTGCCACCTTTTTCCCATAGATAGGATAATGTGTTCTTGTAAAATCATACGTCCCCATATCAAGAACCGTATGTCCTTTAGATTTTAAATGGTCAGAAACTGCCATTTTTACATCTGTTACAATATGGTCACAACCTAATGAAATAATCATCTTATACTCTCCCTTATTCTTTTAATGTAATCTCTCTAAATGGTTTATACGATTTACATCATTTTGTTTAACATATCTACTCGGATTTGATGGCGTCCCGCTGAGTACTTTGAGTTAATAAAGGCCATCACAATACTTTCAGCCAAGCCTTTACCTACAACTTCGGCCCCCCATCGTAATAATAGAAGTGTTATTATGGTCCCTTGTCATTCTTGCTGTTCGTTCATCAGAGACTTCCGCACAAATGATGCCTTTTATTTTGGTTCTTTGCCATAAAAGAACCCGCTCCATAGGAATCGAACAGAATAGCAATTGAACCGCCGCCTTCTTTTACTTCATTTGCGACTAAAACAGTTGAATCTACAAAGTCAACGGCTCCATTTGGTGTTTTATCTATTACATCGATGTTTTTTCTTCTAAGAAAGTTTTTATATGATTTTTCAACTCTAACCCAGCTTTATCTGATCCTAATAATATGTTCATGTCCATTCACCTCATATTTAATAAATTACTTTTACAAACTCTTCTAGCTTAAGCTTCTTTTCTTCGGGAATTTGATCATCGGTTATTAAAGCAGTTACCCCATCCAAATGATAGAAGCTAAAAAAGTCCTGTCCCCAGATTTTGCTATGATCAGCAACAATGTATTTTTTCGTGGGCATTATCTAAAATAATGCTCTGTGTAATCCCTTCCTCTTCATTAGATGTGTAAACTTCATTCCCATGGACGCCATTTGAGCCTATAAAGGCTTTTTTACATTAATCTTTTTTAATGTATTATTCGCGAAGCTTCCGACAAAGGCTCCAGTTCGAGCTCGATAGCTTCCACCAATTAAAATAAGATCATAACCTTCGTTTTTATTAAAACGGTTGAAAACATGAATGGAATTGGTCACGATTCTTGCAGGAAATACCGTCAAGAAGTCATACACATACTCAATCGTTGTACCTGGACCGAGAAAAATTGTGTCATTTTCTTCGACTAAGGAGGCAATCGTTCTAGCAATTTGTTGTTTTTCTTCTATATTGATGCCTTGCTTCTCAATATGAGTCAGCTCTTTATCCGAAAATCCATTGACAGCCTTTGCTCCGCCATGAATTCTCTCAACTTGACCTTGATCCTCAAGCGGCTGTAAATCTCGTCGAACAGTCATTTCTGTTACATTTAATAATTCAGTGATTTCTGAAACGCGTACCATTCCATTAGTATTAATTAAATTTAATATGGCTTCTAGGCGTTGCTCTTTAAGCACACTGTCACTCCCTTCTCAATTTGTTCTAAAATGTTTGATTTTGTTCCTTTTCCTAGAATTTATCACCTGAAACGATAAATGTCAAACAAAATAATAGGGTGATACAATGTGTGAATAATGTATTAACAGCCAATGAAAGCGCTTGACAAAAAAATAATCCCTGATATATAGTTTGAATGTAAACAAAAATAAACAAAAAAGAACATAATAGAACAAAAACAAAACATTTCTATTATTTTCACTAAGGAGGATTAGATATGAATAAAGAAGAAGTGAGCATGGTAGGTTTCGAAATTGTTGCATTCGCCGGTGAAGCACGTTCCAAATTATTACAAGCTGTTAATGAAGCAAAAAAAGGCAACCTAGATCTTTGCAGAAGGACTAGTGAAAGAGGCGAGGGAAAGCTTAACAGAAGCACATAATTCCCAAACCCAAATACTAGCAACAGAGGCTGGCGGGGAATCCATTGAGTTAGGCTTTATTATGGTACATGCCCAGGATCATTTAATGACTACCTTACTATTAAGTGATATTGTTGAACATTTAATTGACATTTATACGAAGGGATGATTATTTATGAACTCCATGATGAATTCCTTAATTACACAAATAGAAAAAATGAAACCTTTTTTCGAAAAGGTTTCTCGGAATATCTATTTAAGAGCGGTTAGAGATGGCTTCATTTCTGGAATGCCGATTGTCTTATTCTCAAGTATCTTTTTACTGGTAGCATACGTGCCGAATATTTTTGGTTTTTATTGGAGCAAAGAAATTGAAACAATATTAATGAAACCGTATGCATATTCAATGGGAATATTGGGCTTAGTTGTAGCGGCTACTACAGCAAAACATTTAACTGACTCATTTAATCGGGAATTGCCAAAGAATAATCAGATAAGTAATATATCTACGATGCTAGCGGCTATTGTTGGATTTTTGCTGTTAGTCGCTAATCCAATTGACGGTGGTTTTGCAAGTGGATATATGGGATCAACCGGATTACTTACAGCATTTATTACTGCTTTTACTGTAGCTAATATTTATAAAGTATGTATCAAAAATAACGTGACAATCAAATTACCTGAAGAAGTTCCGCCAAATATTGCCCAAACGTTCAAGGATTTAATTCCATTTGCAGTTTCAACGATCTTCTTCTGGCTTTTTGACCTGGCATTTGAAGCTTTTTCGAAATAAACTTTGCGCAGGCAGTTATAGAACTCTTCAAACCTCTCTTTTCAGCGTCTGATGGCTATTTAGGTCTCGCGATTATTTTTGGTGCGATGGCATTATTCTGGTTTATCGGCATACATGGCCCTTCAATTGTAGAACCAGCTGTTGCGGCAATTTATTACATTAATATTGAAGCAAACCTACAAATGTATCAAAACGGGGAACAAGCAGTAAATATTTTAACACCTGGTGTTCAACAATTCGTTGCTACTTTAGGCGGAACTGGCGCAACTTTAGTTGTTACTTTAATGTTCGCTTTCTTAGCAAAGTCAAAACAACTAAGAGCTGTTGGTAAAGCTTCTTCCATCCCGGTTCTTTTTGGTGTCAATGAACCAGTATTATTTGGTGCACCGCTCGTTCTAAATCCCGTTTTCTTTGTACCATTTATACTTACACCGATTGTAAACGTTTGGCTTTTTAAATTCTTTGTTGATGTTTTAGGTATGAATTCATTCATGTATGTCTTGCCTTGGACAACTCCTGGTCCACTTGGAATCATCATGGGTACTGGATTTGCCGGTTTTGCCTTTCTCTTGGCCATTCTATTATTAGTTGTAGACTTTCTTATTTATTATCCATTCTTCAAAGTTTACGACAAGCAAAAGGTGCAACAAGAACTTGAAGAAAAGAATCATCCTGTCAAAGAAGTAATTGCTCCGAAAAGCGAAACAGTTGTACCTGAAGTTAAACAAGACATAATAACAGATGAGAAAAATGTTTTAGTCCTTTGTGCAGGCGGTGGTACAAGCGGATTATTAGCTAATGCCTTAACAAAGGGTGCAAAAAGAATGTAATGTTTCTATTTCAGTGCGGCAGGAGCCTATGGATCACATAATGATATTTTGAAAGATTATGATTTAGTTATTTTAGCTCCACAGGTTGCATCAAACTATGAAGTGCTAAAAAAGGATACAGATCGTTTAGGAATCAAATTGGTATCTACAGGTGGTAAAGAATATATAGATTTGACTAGGAATCCTGAAAAGGCATTAGCTTTCGTATTAAGCCAATTAGCATCATAAGAGGAGGATATTAAATTGGAACATATCAAAAAACAAGCATTTCCTAAAGACTTTTTATGGGGAGCGGCTTCTGCAACTTATGAAATAGAAGGTGCATGGAATGAGGATGGGAAAGGTCCTTCAGTTTGGGATGTCTTTTCTCATATTCCCGGCAAGACACTAAAAGGAACAAACGGTGATGTTGCAGTTGACCATTATCACAGATATAAAGAAGATATTCGTTTAATGGCTGAAATGGGTCTGAAAGCGTATCGATTCTCTGTAGCATGGAGCCGGATTTATCCTAAAGGGTACGGTGAAGTGAATGAGAAAGGACTTCAATTTTACGATGATATTATTAATGAATTAATCGCCAATAAAATTGAACCTGTATTAACCATCTATCACTGGGATATCCCTCAAGCTCTAATGGATGAATATGGAGCATGGGAATCAAGAAGGGTCATTGAGGATTTTAAGAATTTCGCCATTACCTTATTTAAACGGTATGGAGACCGGGTTAAATATTGGGTTACATTAAACGAACAAAATGTCTTTATTGGTCACGGATATGAGGCCGGCATCCATCCGCCGGGTGTACAGGACAGAAAACGAATGTATCAGGCTAACCATATCGCGAATCTTGCTAGCGCGGTGCTATTAGTGTATTTCATGATTATGTACCAGATGGAAAGATTGGTCCAAGTTTTGCTTACTCGCCATACTATCCATTAGATTCTAAGCCAGAAAATGTATTAGCAGCAGATGAAGCGAATGATTATAACAATTATTTTTGGATGGATGTCTATGCGTTTGGCAGATATCCTAAGAGAATGTGGCGATACTTGGAGGAAAATGATTTACTGCCTGAAATTGAAGAAAGCGATTGGCAGTTACTTGAGAAAGCGAAACCAGACTTTATGGGAGTAAACTACTACCGGACAGAAACAGTTGTTGCCAATCCACTTGATGGAGTTCAAATGAACCATGCATTTAATAACACGGGTGAAAAGGGAACAACTCCTGAGAAAGGGGTTCCTGGCCTGTACAAAATAGTAAAAAATCCGTTTACAGATGCAACAAATTGGGACTGGACCATTGATCCAACTGGTTTACAAGTAGCAATTACCAGAATTACAAGTCGATACAATCTTCCGGTTCTTATTACAGAGAATGGATTAGGGGAATTCGATACGGTTGAAGATGGCAGAATTCATGATGACTATCGAATTAAATATTTGCGTGATCATGCGAAGGCGATTCAAAACGCTATTGCGGATGGTTCCGAGGTGATTGGCTATACACCTTGGTCTTTCACAGATTTACTCAGCTGGTTAAATGGTTATCAAAAACGATATGGATTTGTATATATTGACAGAGATTTTGATGATAACGCATCAATGGAGCGTATAAAAAAGGATAGCTTCTATTGGTATAAAGAAATCATCAAGTCAAACGGGGAAAAATTAACTTCTGATGTTCAAGCATTAATTTCAGAAGGGTTAGCGAAGTAATTTCATTAGAAAATTTTTATAAACAGAAAACAAAAGTGAACTGCTCCCCGTCAAGTAGACAGGGCAAATAATGAAAACCAAACTAGGCGGCTTGAGACCTGTATTCGACAGGGCTCAAGCCGTTTAGCCGTTTCTGGAAACGGTCATGGTTGTAGAACGATATGTAGGTCTCGATGGAACGTTCCATCTTTACAGAGCGATTGCCGTGGGCCATTTCTCATTCGCGGAGAACGCTCCGTACGGAGCGTGTGTTGTCCCACTTTAATGTTGGCCATGAGTGCGAAGGAAGCCGAGCGTGTCACGACCGTCCTAGGTTTTCGAATCAGTCACGACACGCTACTTAGGGTGCTACGACGCGTTCCCGTCCCGAGCCCCTGTGCTGAGGTGATCGGCATTGATGACTTCGCCTTCAAAAAGGGTCACCGATACGGGACCATCATCTGTGACGCGACAACCCATCGTCCCATCGACCTCTTGCGGACCCGCGAAGCAGACACGTTGAAGGATTGGCTTGTGAATCTGGAGAAACGGCCGATCCGCGCATCGGTCGATCGATTCCCAGCCTATCAAGAGGCATTGCTCGACCAGGACATCGTAGTGGTGAGCGACCGCTTCCACCTCGTAGATAACCTATGGCGATGCCTCAATTCGATATGCCAGCGTGTCCTCCCCTCTCGAATCCCTGTAAATCCGAAAGGTGCCGTATCATACGGTTTGAAACCGCAACATCCGACTGGACCCGAGAACGAGACAAAACGACCGTTGGTCGAAAGGGTTCAAAGCATGCACCGCCAAGGGATGAGTCTGAATGCGATCGCCCAGATGCTCAGCTTGAATTGGAGGACCGTCAAAAATACAGTGATCCGGCTTACGAACCCTCCCCGCCGAAACGACAAAGACCTCACTTGATCGATCGTTTCATGCCACAATTGAGGGAATGTGTCCGAAATCGATACACACTCCAGGAAACGGACGCTCATCTGAGACAATTAGGTTACAGAGGCTCGTTTGGCGCGGTCCGTCACCGTTCACGTGACGCTCGGAGAGAGATCTTCCCGAACCCCAGGTTTTCGTATCACGCAAGGATGCCTGTCGTCTACTCTGGCAATGGCCAGTCACTAGGCCGGATGACACCATCGATGTCTCGTACCTGTTGGTCCGTTTCGAAGACCTCGCCATCCCGTTCTGTTTCATTCAAGGATTTCGGGAAGCTATTCGGGAACGGGACGCGGGACATCTCCTTTCGTTGATCACCAATCCACAAGTCACATCACATCCTGGACTGAAGCGTTTCGTGGGTCGCCTCAAACAAAATGTAGAGGTGATCCTGGCGGCCTGTCAGTTTGAAGAAAGCAATGGTTACGTGGAAGGAAACGTCAATCGTCTAAAGATGATGAAGCGACTCATGTACGGAAGGGGAAATTTTGACTTGCTCAGAATTCGGGTGCTTTGTCGAAATCCCGATCCGAGTTGTGCTCACTGATATTCCAAAAAAATGAGCGACCACCTTCGGGCGATTGCTCATCATCGTTCACCAACATTGCGTAAGAACCACATTTGTATTGCAAAATACAAACGCTTGATTAATGGGATACATGCGGTATGGTATACTAAATAAAAATGACGTGGAGTGAATAGGGTATGGTCTCAAACGAAACAAAAGTAAAATCATTTCGTGTCTCTGAAGAAGTGACAGAACATATTCAACGTTTAATGCAAGAACGACAACTAACGACGAATCAATTATTTGAAGAGTTTATTCAATTAGCTGATAAACAATCACCAGACCCATTAATCGATGAAGAGAATAATGTACTTGAAACTACACTTAATCAGATTACTTCACTCTTTCAAGAACGAGCGCTTCGCTTAGAGAAGCAACAAAAGAAACTCAACGCATGACAATTCAATATACTGAAACGATACGTGAGCTTGAAGACAGTGTTGTGAAGGAAAGTGAAGACCTTCATCGAGAATATGAAGCTAAAGTCATGCAACACCAGGAAGAACTAGAACAACTTCAACAGCAATTGGACCAACTACATACAGATAAACAAAACTTACTAAATGCACTAGAGTTGGAGAAACAATCAGCAAAAGAAGAGCTAAAGGTTCATAAAAAATGATCTTTGATTTGGAGGGAACCATTCGAGAATTAGAAGAGAGTCAAAAACAATTAAATCGCCAAAATCAAAGTTTAATGGATACTGTGGATGAATTAAAAGGCAAAACGCGTCGAAATGATCAACTCGAAGAAGAAAATCAAAAACTTCACTTAGAAGTACAACTTCTTCGCCGCGAAAAAGAAGCGTTTGAACATCGACTACAAGAACAGGTGGAGCTTGCTGTTCTTCGGGAACGAAACCTTCAACAGAATAATTCGTAACAAAAAGGGACGAAGAGAAGTCGCATATTGACGACTTCTTCGTCCCTTTCCATCTATACAGTTATTCGAAATATTGTTTCCACCTTTGGGGAATACCTAACTGTTTATAATCAATAAAGGTTGCGTATGTGTCTAAAAGGTGAGTAAGCTTGTCTACAAATACGTTCCGCTCGTTTGAAGTCAACAGTTTTGAAATGATAAAGAACACAATAAAGATTCGTTCATTTGAAAGTTCTTTTTTAACGTTCGCAAATACTTGAGGTCGAATCGTTAACGTTTTACCATATAACCGCCCATGGTGTGCACAGATATTCCGAATCATCGTTAACGTATATAACCAGCTTTCAATGTATTTAAAATCCATCGAATAGTGTTCTTTAGAAATCGTTTGCTTGTCTTGATTATGTAAGTTCTTAAACATCATGGAGAGTGTCGAAAAGGACAGGACCTCGACGGCTACCCATATCGGGAAATTACTTTGATATTTTGTATGATGATGCTTCACAAAGAGTTCCCGCTCATTTTCTTTAAGCGAACGCTCAAGATTAGTCAAAAACTTAGCATGATACGTTTCATTTTTAAAGTGCGTAGGGTCTTTGTAAGCATCTGCACCATACGTATGCGCATGATAATAAGCGATATGAGCACGAAACGCAGTTTCAATACTTTCAATTGCATCTAGCAACAAAAGTCTCAGTTCTTTATCGAATTCGTACAACTTTAAAATATGTTCAAATGAAATTCCAGACTTAAATTGATCTACTTTATCACTCGTCTTCAGTGTTAAGCCGTATGCGGTCAAACGATAGTAATTGATCCGTTTAAGTACTTCTATAGCTTTTTGTTCATTTTCAATATGCAGACCGCGCTCTTTTAAAATGGATACTTGTTCTTCGTAAGTTTTTGGTACTTTTAACTGGTTAGGCTCCATAGAATCCATGTCCTTGCCCCCATTTGTATAAAAAAATGACCCACCGTGGTCCGCATTGTGAAGAGGCGTGGTGGGTTCTGTTACAAATAATATAACAAATCCACGATATATTGTCTATTTCTTAGGTTGCCTCAGGATTCATTCAAATACTTATTTAAGGCTCGACGAATAATTTCATCTTCAGATACATGTTCTTTTTTAGCGGCTTGTGTTAATCCAACATATAATGGATCCGTTAAATCTGAAAATCGAATATGGACCTTCATAGGTTTTACATTGGGAGAATCAGCTTCAATGACGCCTGCTCTTGACGCTCGATCAACATACGCTTCACTTCACGCAGTTCTTCACGTGTCATTTCATAAACTGTTTTGTCCCCATTTGCTGTGTAATATTTCTTACTCTCAAGTAATGCGAGCTTTGGATCTTCCGGCCATGACAAGAGTTCTGCTAACTTGGTCGCACTGAAATCTTGTTCAATCGTTTTTTCTAAAATATTTGGACCAAACGTGTTCCAAAAGAAACGAAACGATTCACTTGGGAATGAGACATCCCAATCTTCGCTAAGAAGTCTTTCCAATTTCCCTCTTCTTGTTTAAATTCCTTTTTTGTTTCCGGATCCGGAACAGGCTATTTGCATGCGCAAGAATACGACACTTTTCGACAAAACTTGTCGCCTGAATCGCATCAATATGATTATAGTATTGAACAATGCCTTCCATGTCTTCGGGCAGTTTTTTTGTGATAATACGAGAAAGTCCGGTTGCTGGTAAGGACTGATACGGATTCGTGATAGTCGTCGTTGCAGAAAATTCTTTGACAGCTTCCACTTGCTCGGTACGGTCTTCGCTAGATTGTGTTCCTTGTTTCACCGGTAAATTAGCACTGAATGTCGAAATTTTAGGCGTATGTTTTTTACGAGAGCGACTCATAGAGAAAGTACCTCCTGGGCAAGTTGTAAATAAGCATCCGTTGCAGGACTTTTATGATCAATCACGGGTCTAGATTCACGTTGTAGGGTTTGTACCTTAACGGCATACGGGATCGTTGTAAGGACAGGAATCCCGACCTCTTTCCCGAGCTCTTCAAGTTCTTCTACCGTCGTCGTATCCCCTTTAGAACGTGCACTGACCATTGTCGGGATAAACGGCGCGATATGAATATCTTCTCGGAATCGTTTCATTTCTTCTAACTCTTCAGGAGCCGAGTATACCGCATCCATCGAAAACTTTTGCATCTGTACAGGCATGATAATTCGATCTTGTGCGACAAGAGCGCAGGCGCGCATAAGGATTCAACGCTGACGTCGAACCAGGACAATCAATTAAACAAATATCAAATAGTTCATCTAGTTTAGCCAACTCTTCACTGAGTCGGTACTCATAACCAATTTGACTCGTTAAATCACTCGGTGAAGCAGACCGTCTTGTCGGAACTAAGTAAATCGTTCCAGTCTCATATTCACAAGTGACGATGACTTGTTCAATCGGTGTATAAAATGGATCGTTCTCTTCGAGTAGACAATCCAATAGCACTTTCCCTTCATAGTCGTTCGTCAGACCTAATCCATTCGTTGAAGACGCCTGATCATCGGCATCAATCACGAGTACACGTAAGCCATCCCGTGCGTAGGCATGAGCTAAATTGATGGTTGTCGTTGATTTTCCAACTCCACCTTTACGATTGTACAATGCGATTTTCTTCATGACTGTTCTCCTTGTTCATCTGTGGCTTCAATTATATTGTCTGATACAGTTCGTTCAATCATTTCAGCTAGTAACTCACTGACACTACGATTATGTGCATGGGCATACTGTTGAAATTGTTCCGAAAGATCGCTTGGAATACGCGCGGACAAGATCGAAGATGACTTTTCTCTTGCTGAAAAGGTTTCACTTTAAGGGGTGTATGGGTGTTTCCTTTTCGAAGATCACGGATCTGTTTGACTGTGAGTTCTTCTACCTGTCTTCTTTCACCATTAATATATAGCCCTTGCTCGACGACCTCATCGACATTATCGAGATACATCAGTTCAAAAATTTTGGATGCCGGTAGACTTGTTAGCGATGCCTCGAGCGGATGCGGCGTCTCATAGGCTTTTATATATCGTGAGGCAAGTGAAGCGGACATGGAGACCGCTTCTAAAAACGTCCCCCACTCTTTTTTGTCATGCATCTCAGAACGGGCGATCACTAGACGTTTCCCAATCTCAAATACGGAAATGGTTTGTACTTTGGCGAGTTCATTGATTTCATGGACAAGGTCTTCAACTTCCTTTGAAATCGGTAGCTTTTGAACCAATGAACTGATATTCGTTAAACCACTCTGATAAGGGTGTTGCTCACTCGGTTTGATTTTATGAATGTTACGATTTCTGGCCTTCATACAGAATCACCTCTGGCTGTTCGGATCATGTGTGCCAACTCTCGAAACGGTTCAGATAACTGCTTTGATTCTTTGGAGCGGTATTGAATGACACTTTTTCCGCTATCCGCTTTTTCAATAAATGTCGATCGTTTGATGACAGGTAAAATAGGCAACGATTCAGTCAACGCAATTTGTTCCATTGCTTCGAAGTATTCTTTATCGGCTTTTAACGTATGGTCCATCGCCACAGGCAAGACCCCGGCAATCTCTAAATTAGGATTATAGAACTTTTTCACCTTTTGTACGGTGCGAATGGTACTTCCTAGCTGATCAGACAAGCTTTTTCGGCATAAATGGAATAATGGTCGTATTGGCAGTCGACAAGACAACTTTTGAGAGTTCGTTGATCGAAGGAACTGAATCTAAGATGACCCAATCAAATTCATCTTCGAGCGGTGCAATCATGTCTTTTAATAGGAAAAGCTTATCTTGCTCAGAGAGTAAGTTGATTAACCTTGCATTTCGTTCATTTGAAGGAAGAAGACTGACATGATACGTTTCGTCATCAAATAGAATATCTTTGATATCTAAATTTCGTGTATGTACATCAAACATAGTCATGTATTTAATCGTATCGGATTCTTTTAACATTAGTTTGCTAAGAGAACCCTGGGGATCTAAATCAATGAGAAGAACACGTTCCCCTAACTCTCCTAATGCATAGGCCATGTTCAAGGAACAGGTGGTTTTACCCGATCCCCTTTCGAAATGTAAAACGTTAATATGTTCATGTCCTCTCCCCTTTCTAGTTCTTATGATGCCACAGTCTGTTTTATGGAACAACTAAAAATAATGAACAACTGACATATTTAAATAAATAATTTGTATACAAATTAAAAAATAGTTTGTATACGTGTTTTATACTCTTAAATTTACCATCTGATTTGTATACATTTCGACGTCGAAATGTATACTTTCGACTCTCATCTCAAGAGTGTTTTACTATTTGAAATAGAAAAAAGACTACAACCTTGGGTTATAGTCTTCGAATTTGAAATTAGTGAATGAATAAAACATAGCAACTTGAGCTAAGCCCTTATCAGAATATGTGGACACTAGAGGAGCATACAGCTTCTAACCCATACATATTTAAAGTTAAAAACACGGAACATGGAAACATCGATAGATAAGATGACATCAAATAAGAGCGAAGACAATCGTGCGGCTCTAATGAAGAATACATTTACACGCTAAATTGATAGGTTGGCTCCATAAGCGAAACAGAGAGTGATCCTAGCGTATAGACACCGTCATCTTCGTTATGTAAATGTTCAAAGATCGCATTGGTTGTGACACAAGGGGCACCAAGTAGTTGTGTCACGTACTCATAGAAAATTTCAGTTGCAAAAATTTCATCTAACATTTGACCCGTAAATACGAGATTCTCAATATTTTCTCCTACATTTTTAAGTTCTAAATCTGTAATCTCATCACGATATGTCCAATGTGTGTAGTGCAAAATAGGAGTGGTTCTTACGCAATGTTGGTGAACGATGATGAGCAATCGCCCGAAGGTGGTCGCTCATTTTTTTGGAATATCAGTGAGCACAACTCGGATCGGGATTTCGACAAAGTATCCGAATTCTGAGCAAGTCAAAATTTCCCCTTCCGTACATGAGTCGCTTCATCATCTTTAGACGATTGACGTTTCCTTCCACGTAACCATTGCTTTCTTCAAACTGACAGGCCGCCAGGATCACCTCTACATTTTGTTTGAGGCGACCCACGAAACGCTTCAGTCCGGGATGTGATGTGACTTGTGGATTGGGCGATCAACGAAAGGAGATGTCCCGCGTCCCGTTCCCGAATAGCTTCCCGAAATCCTTGAATGAAACAGAACGGGATGGCGAGGTCTTCGTAACGGACCAACAGGTACGAGACATCGATGGTGTCATTCGGCCTAGTGACAGGCCATTGCCAGAGTAGACGACAGGCATCCTTGCGCGATACGAAAACCTGGGGTTCGGGAAGACCCTCCCTCCGAGCGTCGCGTGAACGGTGACGGACCGCGCCAAACGAGCCTCTGTAACCTAATTGTCTCAGATGAGCGTCCGTTTCCTGGAGTGTGTATCGATTTCGGACACATTCCCTCAACTGTGGCATGAAACGATCGATCAAGTGAGGTCTTTGTCGTTTCGGCGGGGAGGGTTCGTAAGCCGGATCACTGTATTTTTGACGGTCCTCCAATTCAAGCTGAGCATCTGGGCGATCGCATTCAGACTCATCCCTTGGCGATGCATGCTTTGAACCCTTTCGACCAACGGTCGTTTTGTCTCGTTCTCGGGTCCAGTCGGATGTTGCGGTTTCAAACCGTATGATACGGCATCTTTCGGATTTACAGGGATTCGAGAGGGGAGGACACGCTGGCATATCGAATTGAGGCATCGCCATAGGTTATCTACGAGGTGGAAGCGGTCGCTCACCACTACGATGTCCTGGTCGAGCAATGCCTCTTGATAGGCTGGGAATCGATCGACCGATGCGCGGATAGGCCGTTTCTCCAGATTCACAAGCCAATCCTTCAACGCGTCTGCTTCGCGGGTCCGCAAGAGGTCGATGGGACGATGGGTTGTCGCGTCACAGATGATGGTCCCGTATCGGTGACCCTTTTTGAAGGCGAAGTCATCAATGCCGATCACCTCAGCACAGGGGCTCGGGACGGGAACGCGTCGTAGCACCCTAAGTAGCGTGTCGTGACTGATTCGAAAACCTAGGACGGTCGTGACACGCTCGGCTTCCTTCGCACTCATGGCCAACATTAAAGTGGACAACACACGCTCCGTACGGAGCGTTCTCCGCGAATGAGAAATGGCCCACGCCAATCGCTCTGTAAAGATGGAACGTTGACATATTGAGTTGTCGCAGAACCATTTCGGTACTTGAATGTTCAGACGGAAAACCTGATGTATTCCTGAGAAGTCTTTTAGCCGACGTGTCGTGAAACTGTGACGTCGGTGACAAAACCGACCACAGTCTGGACAGCATGCACCGCTGGACACGAGACGAGCGGCACAGTGTCTCACCCCATCGTGTGAGTGAGCACTCGTGACGCACAGGCGATCATCTAAGAACTCCAACTCGTTCATGGAAATCAATCCTTTTGATTTTATTCCCATAATGTCAGCATCATTAACTCACCAACATTGCGTAAGAACCACATTTGTATTGCAAAATACACAATGTCCATACTTTTCAATATTGTCAAAACCAGCGAATACATAATCAACATCATAGCGAATACTTCGTTTCATAGGAAAGACCTCCTAGAAGATGATATATACTTTATTGTATGAGGGGCATATAGGATTGAGTCATCATGGATGTGACATCTTCATGATATTGAATGAACAGTTTCTTGAACGATTACTATGATTTAAGTCTTTAGAGAATGTACATGTAATCAAACGCTCGATCTAATCGATTAAGAGAAGAATACAAAACCATATTCTTATGAATAAAAAAAGATTAAATAGAATGAATAAGAATTAAAGATAGATTAAAAGAATTAGGAAAAGGAAAGTCCGAAAATCCTTTTGACACCAATGTTTTCGAGAGATTTAGAAGATTGTAAATATGTCAGCTATAGTTTCTTTTATTCAAAGGGGCTATTTTTTTTCATTTTCTTTTTGATAAATAATATCCAACAGCCAATTTTATTCGCTATATATTTGAAATAAAAACGATTGTATTTGATTTTTTTCCAAAGATGTAAAATATAAAAATGACCTTATGAAACACAGGTCATATACGATGCCTTTTGATGGAATGCATCAACAATGGATATAGATTCGGGATATTTTCATACATTTTTTCAAAATAAGGCATGCCAAAAAGACCATCATGCGATCGTCAATTTTTCCACTTTATGTTTTAGTTGTTGATGAAGGTAAAGAATCGGCTCATTGAAGAAGAGTTGATGCTCACTTGAATGAGTTAAGTCTTCACGATGATGAAGAAACGCTTGTTTCAAGTCAGCCAAAACTTCACGGAACGCTAATGCACCGAACGTATCACTCATAGAGTAGAGAGATTCACGGCTTACTTTTAGTACATCGAAATCGAAGAACTCACCAACGCGTTTACGCAACTCGAACCAAGCAATTTGAGCATCTGAACGTTCTTCTTCTCGGATCACTTTACTATCTTGAGATTTGTCTAATGTCAATTTAACGAGGACTGGACGCGAAATATCTTGAACGCGTTTTTAAGCGTGAGATTTTGCTTTACCACATTTAAGAAATGACGGCTATCTTCTATAAGGGACACTTGAAGGAATTTCAAACGAGCCATCATCTTTTGAATGGCAAGTTTGTGGCCACAGTATTTAGGCAAGAAGCCTTTGATCTCGTCATAGGTAAGGATGGCTTGGTCATGTGATTGAACATGGATATCTTTTTCAACTTGTACGAGTGTACGTAACGCAAGGCGCAAAACGTTCACGTTATCAAGCGTGAGTAGTTCGGAAAGAAGATCATGCCAAATAGACGTGTACCCGGTCTTCGAAACGACAGAGGCTCCGTCAACATAAAGATGCGATAATTCTCAAGATAATCGGTTAGTTCAATCGAGAGCACTCCAGGGAAATGCCGGACAAGCCGTAACAAGCCATGGCTCTCAAATGTTTTTAAGTTATTATGTAAAGAACGGACAGACGTATGAGCGGAAGAAGCAAGCTCGGTATCTTCCATAAACTCAATCTTACCTTGGTCATCTGCATAAGAAAGAAGTGTGAGGACATGGCGAATCCGTGACTTTGTCCACTTGAAAGAAGTGAAGCATGTAGGGATGTTATAGTGATGCTGTTCATAGCGATAGTGATCAGCTCGTTTCGTCCAACGAGTTAAGCCACTCATCGCGACAAGTAGTTTGTTTGCAACTAAAATGTGACGGTTTTTGTAAGCCACGTACTCTACACCTCCTCTATCCTAAAATATGCTAGTTTCAGTATCTTGTTCTTTCGAGATAGTGTCAAAGTGTGGGTTTGGTACGATGAATCACGACCAAATTTGATGAAACGTTGATGTTAAGCCATTTTTGAGCTATAAATATACGTCATTTCAGTACGATGATTTGCGACCAAATTAGGGAGGAATTGCTTAAGAAAGCCATTTGAGCGTGATTCAGGTAGAAATTTCACACGAAAAGTATTCGAAATGTCGTTTCAGTACGACGGTTTGCGACCATTTTAATAAAAGTGTCGTTTCAGTACGACGATTCACGACCAAAATAATCGAAAATGCGGTTTCAGTACGATGATTTGCGACCATTTTTAAGAGACAGACACTTAAATTTTTTGGTTTTTCATCAAAAAGTTGAGAAGTGTCGTTTCAGTACGACAAATTGCGACAAAAACCAAATAAATGTCGTTTCGGTACGATGATCGCGATCAAATTAAGAGGCGTGTCATTTCAGTACGGCAATTTGCGACCAAATTCAATTAAAATGTCGTTTCAGTACGACAAGCTTATGCAACTAATTAAAAAAATGATTTGTCCAAATCGCATAAATGTAGTTTGATAGGATACAGCTGATAATTAAATACTGGCACTCCTGTATTTAATCATTACTTCATCTAAAAACGTTCCATGTGAAACATAAACTATAGAGTAAGCATAGAAAAGAAGCCTTCAATATAGTAGGCTTCTTCTATGTTTTGTTTCTATTAAAGTAGCAATGTATCGGGATGATTTAATAACTCCCATGATTCGAGCGGGTAAAACGTGAAGAAATAGTAGTCGCCCGAACGATGCCAATCTTTCAAAATAAATTCATGTTCTTTAATGCGATCAAGATTTGCCTCAAGTTCCCGCAAGTTCTCTGACTTTCGTGATTTATTAAAGCGAATCGAATAAGTAAATTGACGCCAATGCCGACGAACCGGACTTTGCTCTCCTGTCTGAAGCGACGCAATGCGTTCTTTTTGAAGAACGAATGCCAAATGATAGGCAAAGCTCCTTTTAACTGTTCAATCTGTTCACCGTAGATACTGACGATTTGTTGCTTAAGTAGATCATCATACACTTCTTCAGCTACTGTGACGATGACCTGACTATCCGCAAGGGTTGTAGCGTTTTTGATGGTAACGGAAGAGAAGAGGCCACGGATAAAGAAATCTCCTTCCTCATTATGCCCAGCTACTCGATAATAACCAAGTTTCATAAGGCGTTTTGTTGTTAAGTCATAGCTCTTCCCGCTCTTGTTGGCATAGAGCTTTTCAACTAATTGTACGAGTGGAAAGATGATCTTGCGACTCGTTTGGAAAGAGATATCTCGATATGACAAGATCTCGGTAAAGGCCTCGAAATCTTTCGCATCTGGATCAGGTACTTTACCATTTAACTCTTGAATAAACTCTTTACTAACTAGAACAGAAAGGTTCTGTGGGACGCCATCTTTATATTTCGGGACGACCGAATCGTAGTTCAAAAGCTCGAGATTAAGCTGTGAAGCTTCATTGAGCTTCTCATCAAGTTGTTCAGTCTTATTTTTGATGCGATCAGAAATCCCAAAAAATGGAATATCAACAGCAAGTGTCGGTGAATGATGTGCTGCACGCTTGGTTGAATCAATTTCCTTTGCAACTTCCCCCAATATCATGAGCACATCTGTTTTTAACGTCGTAGTTTTTGATTGACGGTTTTTTGAGACCAGTATGGATACGTATGGATGAGTTGGTTTGGATCTTCTGCCCATTCTTCAATCTCGGTGATACAGAGATTCATGTAGTCTTCAATCGTTTTCACGTGAAACTCTTTGTAAAGTCCCTCAAGACCCTGCAACTTTTACATAAGCTGAGATCATGTCGTGTTTGGCTCGAAGTTCTTTATTATAACCACGATTCTCTTGATAATTTCGCACGGCTGTTTTTACCCAGCGACGCTTTAGTTTCATAAAAGAGTAAGAACGAATCTTTTTATAGGCGCTTTCGATATTTTCAAGCGCATAGTGCTCTGATAGAGCGTTGAGACAAATTCATGAATATCAAAAATGGATACACTATGGAGAATCTCCTCCATACCATGTTTAATTGTATTAACCGCTTGCGAAATAATGAGTTGTTGAGAGCGGCTATTGGAGGATGAGTGGTTCTCATTTTAATCACCTCTTCTTCACTCAGTATAGCACATTTATATTAGAGCATACTTTTTATAATCCTTCTAATTATTTCAAATACTGCAGAAGTATGCGCCGGCGCATACTTCTGCAGTGATTTGAATTTTTATAAGGATAAGGGTGTAGTTATTAGTATATGAATTTATGGGCTTAACGTCAGGAATTTATTACCTATGAAATGATTCTAAAATCTTTAGACTCAAGATATAATTAGGCTATTCAATAAATACCCAATTGTTTGACAGGTGTTTCATTATAATACAGTTAAAAATCAATCACGACTCCCATAATATTGTTCACAATTACGTAAGATTGATTAAAATTATAAATCTAGGAGTGGGAAGTTTGAACTCAGAAATAAGGCAGATGGATAGTTCGATTCAAGAAAATATAAATAAAATTATTGGGCAAAAAAAGATATGGGAAGTCTGATGAGGAAGTCGAGTTTTATAATAGTAATATCTTAGGAAAATCAAATAGTGAAATTGAAGATATGTTGAAAAAAAATGTTAAGCTGAGACCTTAACGCAATTACTAATAAATGAAACTACAGGAGATGACGGAGGGATAATAGCTCTATCGGGATTCTATTTTCAATTTCTTATTACAATAGAATATCTAATTGAGATGATTGAGCCGAAATGGGACTATATTTTTGTTGATCATCATCAAGATATTATATTAATTTCAGAGAGCAAGAAGAATTATTCAAGTTAAAACTAAAAATGTTTCTTACATGCAACTCCAGGTGAAACCGGGATTTTGTACAAAGGATGGATTCAGAGTTGTTTGCAATTAATGAAATAATTGAAACAGAAAATGCTGAGACTGAATTTGAGTTGATTACAAATTTCTTAATCAGAAATTCATCTGGAGTTAATCCAGAAATGTTATGTTGTTAATGATGATTATAATTTCGGATTAGAGGTTATTGAAGAACGCGGTATTGAACTTAAAAAAAAATAAAAGAATATTCGCAACAGAAGAGTTCAAAATTACCAGCGAAGATGAGTATTTAAATAAACTTTAAAGAAAGTTTAAGATATCAATTAAAGCAAATGATTATTTGGTACAGGTGTGTACAAGAATAGGGGATCTTTTCACAGAAAGAATACGAGGAACAAAGAAGATAAGGATTGTTTGGATTGGTTATATGTGTTCAAAATGCTATTATCCATATCATCCATATTCAGGTGATAGATAGAAATATGGCTCTGGGAAATTCGTGAACTATTGAGTAGGTTGCACAACCTTGAAGTAAGAGAACATTTTGAAGAGGAAGACTCGATACTACATATAAAAGATACATAAACTCTTTGAAATATAACTATAGTAAAAGCTCATACATATTCATATGAAAAATATACAATGAATTTATCAAGAATTATTTGAGTGTGTGGAAATAGAAGATGTATTTAGTATTTTAAGTAAATACATAAAGAGAGTTTCAATGACAAGTGATTGACGCTTTATAAAAGTGAAATTATTGGAGCATAAACTAAGTGAACTTTTAGATTTAGTCTTTTTGCTTAAAAATTTTAGAAAATGGCAAAGTTACAATTGATTCTAACCAAAGAAGTTTATTGTTAAAAGTTGTAGAGAATCTAGATATACATTTTTGAACTTGAAGGCGAAGATACTTGTGAAAAAGGATATGAATATTTCCTATTATTACTTTAAAACAAGTTATGTCCTATTTGGAAATTATATTTCTACAAAACGAAGGAATAAAATTATTTTGGCTGGGGATTTTGATGATCAAGATTATGATAAGGAAACATTATGAGGTAACGTCAACGATTATCCCACCCAAGAAGAAATGAGGAATATAGTTCAATTACAATCAAAGACGACTTCACAAAAGTTTTTATCCTTTCGAAGTAATAAATGGAAGTAAATATATCATCGATAGTTTACATAATATTAAAATGAAAACTTATCTAGAATTGGACTGAGCTTGAGAGGCAGAGTAAAAGAAAATTTGGGGTGTAATGAATAAAAGTGAAATCTTGAATATAGTATCAAGTAGTAACTTTACAGTTACACGGAGTTGGGGAAGAAAGATCCTGAAAGAATTCTTTGTGAAAACGATCAAACTTTAACTTCTAATCGTAAAAGAGTATTTT
>CP077643.1 GCA_019056435.1 Stutzerimonas stutzeri | reverse complement strand
CCAAAACGGCATCGGAAATGTGCCGATAGTACGAAAGTGCACGAAAATGTGCCACTTTTTTATTCGTCGTTCGCGTCCATATACAACTTGAAAATGAAATTCCGTCGCGCTTCCCGTTGTGCTCTTTGTTCGATGTACGGGTTCTCTTTTTCGTATTCGATGATGTCGCTTTCGAGGAAAAGAGCCGTCCGATCGTTCGCGACATATTGTACTGGGAGGGAATTTGTTCTTCCTTTTTGTCATGCAGACTTTGTCTCGGCATATCCCAACGAAGAGAAAGGTCGGCGATCGTGAGTAGTTTTGGTATGTCGTTTGGTTTAGTCATTCGTGGTCGTTGCATGTTGTTTTCGTCCCTTCACGAGATATCGAAGATAAGGAGTGCCCATTTACATACTGACACTTGTCAGGCAGTATTTATGGTCTCCTTTATAGTCGGAAAAGCAACAGCTTTAGCTAAAGGTTTTTAATTTTCAAGAATGTCTTTATTAGAAATAAAAAGACGATAAGCTTAGTATCGCCTGAAATCATCGTTGAAGACGCCAGTTTTCTTTTCCTTTTTATTTCGGCGGTAGCTATGCGTTCTGCTCTCTTTTGAAGTGACCAAGAAGAAAGTTTTGATTTTTGTACTTTGCCGCAACGTTCACAACGATACTTATAGTTTCCAAAAAGAGTTTTTTCTTCAACCAATTCTGAACCACATTTATCTTCATTTTTCCCAGTGCAAAAAGGCCCTTCGACAATGTTGATATAAACATTCGGTTGAACTGAAAACTCAATCTCAAATAAGAAATCATCAATAGTTCCTTCTTTTATATCGTCCATGAGAGTAGGTTAGAATACCTGAGAAAGGCTCCTGGCGAGAATCGTTGTACCTCACTATTGATTTCCTAATGCTATTTAAAGTTAAAAATAAAAGAAGAATTATAATGCCAGTCATTAACGCGATCTGTAATTCCTTCGAGATAGAAAAATTTTTAGTTTTATAGGTTCGATTTTTTGATTAGCTAAAAGGGTGGCGTAAGTAATGGTAAATGAAGTTATGCTAGTTAAGATAACCGGTGCTAGAGATAAGCTTAACTTTTTGCCAATAAGATTCGTTGTTCGATTTACTCAATATAATAGTCTCCCATCTTCAAAAATAATTGGATTGTCAGTATGTGAGCATAAAAAGCATTTCCTAAATACAGATGATTTTGATAGAATGAAAACAATTACATATGAGCGAAAAAAAGCCACTCCTCCCCACATCAGAAGCTACCAACTACTGATGTGGATCGATGGAATGACTTTTGTTTAACCAAGTGCGCTAAACACTGGTTAAACGGTGTACCCCCTGAACACCTCAGGGGGCACGTTTATAGGTACATACTACCCTGTTTTTTAAGCAAAAACAAGCGTATGGGCCCTATCTACAAAGACCGTTTGACTGGAGAGCGCCAGTTGAACGGTCTTTTTCGTTTTCCATAAACTCATTTTTGAGATGAGTTTATGGACTAATTGAATAAGAGGAATTGCCTGATACCTCTCTAAAACACTGACAAAGGTGAGTTGAGCCTTATGCGGACGTGCACGACACGTCGAGGGAGTACCCCGTAATCAACGGCTCATGGAGATCGGAACGATGCCGAGAACCATGAGTGTCTACATATCCCTAACGTTTTCCCAATCGGACGTTAGGGAGGGTGAGGGCTACCTTAGTGCTGAATGAAGGAAAGACAAGACCCCCACGGGGGTGAAGGATCGTACATAAGTAGACTGCTAAAAATCGTAACCAATCACTACGGCAGGACTTTCCGTTATAAACGGGGGAGGACGATACAACCGAGTTGATGAACCGACGCATGGCATCGGGGGGCGTTGAAACCGCAAGGGCTTGTTTGAGTGTGTAGTACGGTCATGGGGAAACCCTAGCATTAGATTGGGCTGATACGACGGAAACCGAGCATGAAGCGAGGGATGAACCCGAATCAGACGTGCCTTCCTTCCCATCCTGCAATCTAATCGATTTTGTCGAATTTTGCCGGATAGGAAGGCATTTTCTGTCCGCCGTTTCCGTCATTTCGCTTCAGGATGAATGTTGTCCTCGCTTCATGCAAGTGGCAAGTTGAGAAAATGCCTGCCACATTGGCGAGACGTAGACGATGCAAATTAGTATGTGGCACGAGGAATACGAGCCTAGCGTAGTCTGGCGAAGTGTTCCGCATGTGCCCCGACAAGCGAGCGAAGGCGTAAACGCCGTAGCGAAGTGCGTTCAGTGGAAAGTAGAAGAACGTTGAAAGATGCACGGTAGCAATCCGAAAGGATTGCAGCGTGGATCAAAGAGAACTCGTTTTTAATATTTTTTGTTTTTTCGCTTGCATTGAACAAATGAAGTCGTTATCTTGCTGTATGCCTTAAAAATCAGGAGGAGACAGTAATGACGAAGAAGAAAAAGTATGATAAGCACGTAATGAAATGCGGTATGGAAAGTTGCTACAATGGCGTTCATGCTCTGAACATGCCGGATATGACGACGGATGGCGTACCGATCTGTAGTGATTGTGCAGACAAGATGGAGCTTTGCCCTGTGACGGGCGGATATTACGTCTTCGGGCTGTCGTCTGGCGACCATGCGCCCGAATTGGACGGAATTCTTTGATTTAGGGGGCGAAAGCCCTTCTTTGCGTGAAATAAAAACTCCACGCAAAGTAGACGACATTCTCAAGCCAAAGTCTGAAAACAAGGAAAAAAACGACCGATTTCACAAACTTTTTTGTGAAATCGGTCGTTTTTTCGTGGTCTTCCGAAAGTTGTTGACTCTACGAAAAAGGAGGAGTAAATTATGCTCATCCATCAATTATAACGCTAAATCCATTTTGGAACGGAGGACCCGGTTTTTGAATGGGGTGAACGTTTTTAACGAGGGGGAATCTCTTTTCTCCTAACCCGTCAGCTAACTTCGTAAGCGAAAAAAGAGATGAGTTATGAGAATTGTGGGAGGATTTTGTTGTGAAACGTAAGCAGTATGCTGTTATTGGTCTTGGGAACTTCGGGAGCGAGTTGAGTCAGGCGCTCTTAGACAATGGGAATGATGTGTTAGGTGTTGATGTTAAGGAGTCCGTCGTTAGTCGGAATCATTCTGTTGCTACTCAAGTGATTCAATTCGATGCGACAGACGAATATGCTTTGCGTCAATCTGGGATTACGAATGTAGATCATGTGATTCTGGCGATGGGCGAATCGATTGAGGACAGTCTCGTGGTTTCTATGATCCTATCTGAATTGAAAATCAAGTTCAGTGTCAAAGCAACAAACTCACGCCATCAAAAACTCCTAAGCAGAATGGGCGTCCTAGATATCTTGGAGCCTGAAAAAGAAATGATTCGACAGTATGCACATAAATGGTCTCAGGTTGGAATGCCATTATGAATCTGAAGGTCAAACTAGGCAGAAAGAGATTTAGCCCTCCTCAGACATTGGCGTTGGGATTTGCGGCTGTCATTTTAATTGGTGGCATTCTCTTAAGGATGCCGATATCTACAACGCATTCTATCACTTTTCTCGATGCACTCTTCACTGCCGCGTCGGCGACGACAGTTACTGGGCTGGTCGTTTTTGACACAGGAAGCACATTTACGGTCTTTGGCCAAAGCGTAATCATGGTGTTGATGAAGATCGGAGGACTTGGACTCATGTCTTTTGCGCTTCTTGTCGTCATCCTTCTAGGGAAAAGAATTGGGCTTAGAGAGCGTATCCTTGTCCAAGAATCACTTAATCAGACCAGTACCGGCGGGATTATTCGCCTTGTCATTCTGCTGTTGGTTTTTTCGACGAGTATGGAATTGTTAGCCACAGGGATTCTAGCTACGCGATGGGTTCCTGAATACGGATGGACTTTTGGTTTATTCACGAGCTTATTCCATTCTGTTTCGGCTTTTAACAATGCGGGTTTTTCTCTTTGGGGAGATAGTTTGTCAGGGTATGTGGGCGATCCAGTCGTCAATTTGGTCATCACCACCCTTTTCATCACGGGTGGTATTGGCTTTACCGTTATCTACGACCTTGTGAGAAAACGAAGATTCAAATCTTTGGCTCTTCACTCGAAGTTGATGCTGGTCGGTACGTTTGTTTTAAACACAGTGGTCATGCTATTGATTTTTTTGTTTGAATACAACAATCCGTTTACACTACAACCACTTTCTTTGTCCGAAAAACTATGGGGATCTTATTTCCAGGCTGTCACTCCACGAACGGCAGGATTCAACACGTTGGATATCGGGGCGCTTGAACCGGCGACATTGACATTGATCATTGTACTCATGTTCATTGGTGCAGGGAGTGCATCGACCGGGAGTGGAATTAAGTTGACCACTCTTTTAATTATCCTTGTAACAGTTCGTGCTTATTTGAAAGGGAATCGTGATGCCGTTGTATTCGGCAGACGAATACCTGAAAATATAGTGATTCGTGCACTGGCTATTTTGGTCATCAGTATAGGCTTTGTCGGGATGAGTATTTTATTGTTAACGCTGACTGAACCATCAGCCGATTATCTTTCCCTGGTGTTTGAAGCTTTTTCGGCTTTTGGTACGGTTGGTCTCTCCATGGGGTTGACAGGCGACCTGTCGGCTATGGGTAAAATCGTCATCATGATGTTGATGATGGTCGGACGAATTGGTCCGGTAACACTTGCTTTCGCTTTAGCCAAGTCTTCGAATGATCATTATCGTTTCCCAAAAGAAGATGTGTTCACCGGGTGATTTTTTGTTCAAAGAGCATAAGGGGAAACTGCTATCACTTTCCGTGATAGCCCAGGCAGAGCCTGGGGTTTCCGTGATATCATCAAAAGTCCAAAAACGGCACGAAATGTGCCGATGAAAACACGAAAGTGGCACGAAATGTGCCACTTTTTTATTCGTCGTTCGCGTCCATATACAACTTGAAAATGAAATTCCGTCGCGCTTCCCGTTGTGCTCTTGTCTTGATGTACGGGTTCTCTTTTTCGTATTCGATGATGTCGCTTTCGAGGAAAAGAGCCGTCCGATCGTTCGCGACATATTGTACTGGGAGAGGGAATTTGTTCTCTCCTTTTTTGTCATGCAGACTTTGTCTCGGCATATCCCAACGAAGAGAAAGGTCGGCGATCGTGAGTAGTTTTGGTATGTCGTTTGGTTTAGTCATTCGTGGTCGTTGCATGTTGTTTTCGTCCCTTCACGAGATATCGAAGATAAGGAGTGCCCATTTACATACTGACACTTGTCAGGCAGTATTTATGGTCTCCTTTATAGTCGGAAAAAGCAACAGCTTTAGCTAAAGGTTTTTAATTTTCAAGAATGTCTTTATTAGAAATAAAAAAAGACGATAAGCTTAGTATCGCCTGAAATCATCGTTGAAGACGCCAGTTTTCTTTTCCTTTTTTATTTCGGCGGTAGCTATGCGTTCTGCTCTCTTTTGAAGTGACCAAGAAGAAAGTTTTGATTTTTGTACTTTGCCGCAACGTTCACAACGATACTTATAGTTTCCAAAAAGAGTTTTTTCTTCAACCAATTCTGAACCACATTTATCTTCATTTTTCCCAGTGCAAAAAGGCCCTTCGACAATGTTGATATAAACATTCGGTTGAACTGAAAACTCAATCTCAAATAAGAAATCATCAATAGTTCCTTCTTTTTTTATATCGTCCATGAGAGTAGGTTAGAATACCTGAGAAAGGCTCCTGGCGAGAATCGTTGTACCTCACTATTGATTTCCTAATGCTATTTAAAGTTAAAAATAAAAGAAGAATTATAATGCCAGTCATTAACGCGATCTGTAATTCCTTCGAGATAGAAAAAATTTTTAGTTTTATAGGTTCGATTTTTTGATTAGCTAAAAGGGTGGCGTAAGTAATGGTAAATGAAGTTATGCTAGTTAAGATAACCGGTGCTAGAGATAAGCTTAACTTTTGCCAATAAGATTCGTTGTTCGATTTACTCAATATAATAGTCTCCCATCTTCAAAAATAATTGGATTGTCAGTATGTGAGCATAAAAAGCATTTCCTAAATACAGATGATTTTGATAGAATGAAAACAATTACATATGAGCGAAAAAAAAGCCACTCCTCCCCACATCAGAAGCTACCAACTACTGATGTGGATCGATGGAATGACTTTTGTTTAACCAAGTGCGCTAAACACTGGTTAAACGGTGTACCCCCTGAACACCTCAGGGGGCACGTTTATAGGTACATACTACCCTGTTTTTTAAGCAAAAACAAGCGTATGGGCCCTATCTACAAAGACCGTTTGACTGGAGAGCGCCAGTTGAACGGTCTTTTTCGTTTTCCATAAACTCATTTTTGAGATGAGTTTATGGACTAATTGAATAAGAGGAATTGCCTGATACCTCTCTAAAACACTGACAAAGGTGAGTTGAGCCTTATGCGGACGTGCACGACACGTCGAGGGAGTACCCCGTAATCAACGGCTCATGGAGATCGGAACGATGCCGAGAACCATGAGTGTCTACATATCCCTAACGTTTTCCCAATCGGACGTTAGGGAGGGTGAGGGCTACCTTAGTGCTGAATGAAGGAAAGACAAGACCCCCACGGGGGTGAAGGATCGTACATAAGTAGACTGCTAAAAATCGTAACCAATCACTACGGCAGGACTTTCCGTTATAAACGGGGAGGACGATACAACCGAGTTGATGAACCGACGCATGGCATCGGGGGGCGTTGAAACCGCAAGGGCTTGTTTGAGTGTGTAGTACGGTCATGGGGAAACCCTAGCATTAGATTGGGCTGATACGACGGAAACCGAGCATGAAGCGAGGGATGAACCCGAATCAGACGTGCCTTCCTTCCCATCCTGCAATCTAATCGATTTTGTCGAATTTTGCCGGATAGGAAGGCATTTTCTGTCCGCCGTTTCCGTCATTTCGCTTCAGGATGAATGTTGTCCTCGCTTCATGCAAGTGGCAAGTTGAGAAAATGCCTGCCACATTGGCGAGACGTAGACGATGCAAATTAGTATGTGGCACGAGGAATACGAGCCTAGCGTAGTCTGGCGAAGTGTTCCGCATGTGCCCCGACAAGCGAGCGAAGGCGTAAACGCCGTAGCGAAGTGCGTTCAGTGGAAAGTAGAAGAACGTTGAAAGATTCACGGTAGCAATCCGAAAGGATTGCGGCGTGCATCAAAGAGAACTCGTTTTTAATATTTTTTGTTTTTTCGCTTGCATTGAACAAATGAAGTCGTTATCTTGCTGTATGCCTTAAAAATCAGGAGGAGACAGTAATGACGAAGAAGAAAAAGTATGATAAGCACGTAATGAAATGCGGTATGGAAAGTTGCTACAATGGCGTTCATGCTCTGAACATGCCGGATATGACGACGGATGGCGTACCGATCCGTAGTGATTGTGCAGACAAGATGGAGCTTTGCCCTGTGACGGGCGGATATTACGTCTTCGGGCTGTCGTCTGGCGACCATGCGCCCGAATTGACGGAATTCTTTGATTTAGGGGCGAAAGCCCCTTCTTTGCGTGAAATAAAAACTCCACGCAAAGTAGACGACATTCTCAAGCCAAAGTCTGAAAACAAGGAAAAAAACGACCGATTTCACAAACTTTTTTGTGAAATCGGTCGTTTTTTCGTGGTCTTCCGAAAGTTGTTGACTCTACGAAAAAGGAGGAGTAAATTATGCTCATCCATCAATTATAACGCTAAATCCATTTTGGAACGGAGGACCCGGTTTTTGAATGGGGTGAACGTTTTTAACGAGGGGAATCTCTTTTCTCCTAACCCGTCAGCTAACTTCGTAAGCGAAAAAGAGATGAGTTATGAGAATTGTGGGAGGATTTTGTTGTGAAACGTAAGCAGTATGCTGTTATTGGTCTTGGGAACTTCGGGAGCGAGTTGAGTCAGGCGCTCTTAGACAATGGGAATGATGTGTTAGGTGTTGATGTTAAGGAGTCCGTCGTTAGTCGGAATCATTCTGTTGCTACTCAAGTGATTCAATTCGATGCGACAGACGAATATGCTTTGCGTCAATCTGGGATTACGAATGTAGATCATGTGATTCTGGCGATGGGCGAATCGATTGAGGACAGTCTCGTGGTTTCTATGATCCTATCTGAATTGAAAATCAAGTTCAGTGTCAAAGCAACAAACTCACGCCATCAAAAACTCCTAAGCAGAATGGGCGTCCTAGATATCTTGGAGCCTGAAAAAGAAATGATTCGACAGTATGCACATAAATGGTCTCAGGTTGGAATGCCATTATGAATCTGAAGGTCAAACTAGGCAGAAAGAGATTTAGCCCTCCTCAGACATTGGCGTTGGGATTTGCGGCTGTCATTTTAATTGGTGGCATTCTCTTAAGGATGCCGATATCTACAACGCATTCTATCACTTTTCTCGATGCACTCTTCACTGCCGCGTCGGCGACGACAGTTACTGGGCTGGTCGTTTTTGACACAGGAAGCACATTTACGGTCTTTGGCCAAAGCGTAATCATGGTGTTGATGAAGATCGGAGGACTTGGACTCATGTCTTTTGCGCTTCTTGTCGTCATCCTTCTAGGGAAAAGAATTGGGCTTAGAGAGCGTATCCTTGTCCAAGAATCACTTAATCAGACCAGTACCGGCGGGATTATTCGCCTTGTCATTCTGCTGTTGGTTTTTTCGACGAGTATGGAATTGTTAGCCACAGGGATTCTAGCTACGCGATGGGTTCCTGAATACGGATGGACTTTTGGTTTATTCACGAGCTTATTCCATTCTGTTTCGGCTTTTAACAATGCGGGTTTTTCTCTTTGGGGAGATAGTTTGTCAGGGTATGTGGGCGATCCAGTCGTCAATTTGGTCATCACCACCCTTTTCATCACGGGTGGTATTGGCTTTACCGTTATCTACGACCTTGTGAGAAAACGAAGATTCAAATCTTTGGCTCTTCACTCGAAGTTGATGCTGGTCGGTACGTTTGTTTTAAACACAGTGGTCATGCTATTGATTTTTTGTTTGAATACAACAATCCGTTTACACTACAACCACTTTCTTTGTCCGAAAAACTATGGGGATCTTATTTCCAGGCTGTCACTCCACGAACGGCAGGATTCAACACGTTGGATATCGGGGCGCTTGAACCGGCGACATTGACATCGATCATTGTACTCATGTTCATTGGTGCAGGAGTGCATCGACCGGGAGTGGAATTGCTGACCACTCTTTAATTATCCTTGTAACAGTTCGTGCTTATTTGAAAGGGAATCGTGATGCCGTTGTATTCGGCAGACGAATACCTGAAAATATAGTGATTCGTCACTGGCTATTTTGGTCATCAGTATAGGCTTTGTCGGGATGAGTATTTTATTGTTAACGTTGACTGAACCATCAGCCGATTATCTTACTTCCCTGCGTTTGAAGCTTTTTCGGCTTTTGGCATTGGTTATTCTCCATGGTTGACAGGCGACCTTGTCATTATGGGTAAAATCGTCATCATGATGTTGATGATGGTC
>CP077642.1 GCA_019056435.1 Stutzerimonas stutzeri | reverse complement strand
TTTTTGGGAGGGGATGCACAGTTACTCAATCATAATACGTTTGGAAGTGTCTAAGTTTTCTTTTAGGAAGAACTAATGTCAAAACGCCATCTTCCAACTAGCCTGAGCGCCTTCTTCACTCACGTCTTTCAACAAATACTGCGAGAGACATTTGTGACATTCGGACGTTCCTGGTGGATATATTTACTTCTTCTTCTTCAGAAACACTCCTCATGCTTTCTAACAGATAAGTTGATACGACCATCATCGATTGTAACTTGAATATCTTTTTTTAACTCCAGGTACTTCTGCTTCAATGACATACTTGTCTGCTTCGTCTTTGATATCCACCTTAAATGTATCGTGTCTTAGACTTCTTTCGAACGGAAGCCCACTTGCTGAGAAAAAGTCATCTAACATGTTTGAAAAATCATTAAACCCAAGGTTCATTAAATCATTACGCTTTTTGTTGAAAGGAATCAAACCAGCCATGATAATCACTCCTTAGATTTATTTTTTAGCACTCTATACACTGGAGTGCTAATCACAATTTATAAATATCAAATTCAAAAAAAAGTGTCAATAGAAAACCCTTATTTTTTTAATAAAAATAAGATGTATGACAAGGCAGATAGAGTGTAGTCTGATCTGTTTTGTTATACATCTCATATAATTCAATAGTTCCCACTCGAAAAGTTTGTGAAATCGGTCGATTTTTGTCTGTTTTTTATACTTTGGCTTGAGAGCGTCGCCAAGTTTGCGTGGAGTTTTTATTTCACGCAAACTTGGCGTTTTTTGCCCTTTTAGAGTTTCACATCGTTTTCCAGGGCGATCTGCTTCAACTGCTTATGTAACGCCACATCCATCTCCTGAATGAATACCTCGGTCATATCGAATTTCAGGTATTCATTTGTCTCCTTTGACCCGATTTTTCTTTTGATTCCACGATATACAACAGCCCATCCAAAAATCGGATGGGCTGTTTGAGTATGAGATAGCTTATGGTTTCAAGACGACCTTGATACACCCATCTGCCCGATCATTAAATGTTTGATAGGCAGAAGCAGCATCATCAAGTGCCACTCGATGCGTCACGATATCTGTTGGATCAAATTCTTTGTTGATAATTTTTTGGAACAGTTCCGGCATCAAATGGACAACGGGTGCTTGTCCCATTTTCAGCGTAATATTTCGGGTGAAGAAATCGCCAAGCGGGAATTGATTGTATTTTTCAGCATAGACACCCGTCAACTGTACGGTACCAAATTTCCGGACAGCGTCCTTCGCAATATTAATGGCACTCAACGTTCCACCTTGCAGACCAATCTTTTGTTCGATTTTTTCTACAGCGGACATCTTTCCGTCAAAACCGACGCAATCAATGACGACGTCTGCCCCACCCTGTGTCAACTCTTTAATGTATGCACCACTTTCGGCGTGGTCCGAGAAGTTCACCGTCTCAACTTTATTCGTCATTTTAGCATGATTTAATCGATACACTGATCATCTACTGCAATGACCCGTTTCGCACCTTGCATCCATGCGAATTTTTGTGTCATCAGTCCAACTGGTCCCGATCCAAGTACAACGACCGTATCTCCTTTTTTCACACCTGCATGTAAGACACTCCAATACGCCGTAGGTAAAACGTCAGACAAGAACAGTAATGCCTCATCTTCTAGTTCACATGATTCAGGAATCACGAGTGGCATAAAATTCCCAAACGGAACTTTCAAATATTCCGCCTGACCACCAGGATGTCCACCAAACTCTTCTGTGAAACCGAAATACCCACCTGTATCGACATGGGGATTTCCGTTCGAGTTATCGCATTGACTTTCCATATCATGTTCACAAAAGAAACAGTGACCACAAGCAACGTTAAACGGTAACACAACCCGGTCTCCTCGCTTGACCTTCGTCACATCTGGTCCCACCTCTTCAACTATGCCCATCGGTTCATGACCAATGACATAGTCTTTGTGAGCCGGCATATTCCCCTGATAGATGTGTAAGTCTGAACCACAAATGGCAGTCGATGTGATTTTGACGATGATGTCATCGTTTTTTCAATCGATGGATCCTTTACTTGTTTGACTTGAACATCCTTCGCTCCTTGGTACGTTACGGCGCGCATCTGAAATCCCCCTTAGTGAAATAGAATGACGTACCTTTTTCCTTACCCAAATACCATCATTTCCTCTACATGTTTATTGGAATTGGATACCATGTCTTTGAAAGGGGATGACCATTACGCAATCGATATGTAATTTTATAAATCCGGAAAGTAAAAAAAAGATTGTGAAAACGGTCGATTTCGCCCGTTTTTCTCGTGCTTGGCTCTGGAGCAAGGACATCGTTGCGAGGAATTGTCATTTCACGCAAAGAAGGCGTTTTTTTGCTCTTTTTAGAGATTTCTCGAGTCGGACACCTTCCGGTATAGTTCGATCACCTGGGGGTTCTCTTTCTCCCACGCCGTGTTCTTCAGCATCGGGATTTTGAAGATCATCTCCATCTCAATCATCAACTCTCTCAGTTGCTCATCTCGCAGGCGGATCGACGGATCTCGCATGATTTCCTCGTACCTCGACTCGAACCCCTTTATCGTCATCAACATCTTCATCACTCCTTTTATTATTTTTCTTCTCGACGTAATTCCGCAAAGACGCCCTCGACCAACTCGTAGAGTTTCACATCGTTCTCCAGGGCGATCTGCTTCAACTGCTTATGTAACACCACATCCATGTCCAACGAGACTTTTTTTACGATTGATCCGTTCCGGTTTCGTCTCGATGGCGAAATAGTCGTCGTCCAGCCGGGACTGCCCCGTGACCGGGTCGATCTTCAACGGATCCGTGGCGACACGCTTCGCCTTTGTCACACTGGAACGGCTCGTCTGAACGAAATCGAGCACCTTTTTTCCCGCATTCGAATGGTTGCGGTCGATATGCCAACGCTTCGTCCGTTGGTCGAACGTCGCCCCGGCCGACTTCAGCGCCTCTCGTAGCTTCTCCTTGCCCACTGGCGCATGTTGCTTCGCCAGATCCAGGAACTTCATGCGCTCGTTCAGTTCCGTCACCTCGTAAATCGTGAGGTCCATGTTCTTCATCGGAGACCACCCTTTCTTCTTTGGTTGTTGCCAACCTTCCCTCTTACCCTCTTGATTCTTCGCAATTGGGGCTAATCCCTTCTTGTTTTTCCTTCTGGATCGCCCTGGCATCCTGTCGGATGTCTCGGGCGATCCTCTCAAGGTCTTCCTTCTCTCTGCTGAACGCACTTCGCTACGGCGTTTACGCCTTCGCTCGCTTGTCGGGGCACATGCGGAACACGTCGCCAGACTGCGCTAGGCTCGTATTCCTCGTGCCACATATGAATTTGCATCTTCTCTTGCTTCCTCGCTGATCTGTTTGCTCTTTGTTCTTTTCTTTTTAGAACTTGGAAAGAAAAAAGACTTGAAACCAAAGAGCGCACCGGGCATACTCCGGTAGGGAAGATAGGAAACGGCTGGATGGGCAGACTAACCCCTTTGAAAAAGGATGCGGTTAAAATCTGCCCACCACGTTCTCCGTCTAGTGCAAGACGAGGTATCCGTATGTCTAGGCGTTCCAAGACTCCGGGGTGTCTCAACCCCGACATGTGACTCGCTGCGCATCATTCGCGCACACAAGGCGTTTCCACGCCCTACCTTGCTGCCTTTCGGCGACTCGTCACATAACCCACTATACGACGGCCAGGGCCGTCATATGTCGTGTCACAGCAATCATACAGCCGCCTACGAGGAACTCCCCCACCGTTTGTCGTGGGACTGCCTCCGGTCGTACCATATGACCCCGTCTGAACCTCTCAACGATCTTTACCATATCCCCGAAGGGACTTAGGCTATGTACAGGGCTTTCCGTCCTTCCCCTGCTAACGTCACACCACATGCTGGAACCGCCGTGATGACCGATCTACTTTGTTGCGTCGGCTAGATGGACCTACTCGTTTTAAGAGCGAGTGCAGAACTCTGATATGTAAAAAACCACACAAAAGGACGTCGTCCGAATAGAGAGTTTCGTGAAACTCGCTACTGAACGACGCCCTTTTTTATACTAAAACCTTGAATGTTTCAGGTTTCCTTAGTATGATAAGTTCATCTAAGTTGAAGTCACGGACCAGTGACTTCAACGGTTCAATAGCAAGTGTTCTGAGCACTCGCTATTCAAAAGCGTCACTTCGATGATCTTCAATCTGTTTGGCGACAGGTTGAAAGGAGAAGTGGCGTTTTTTGTTGTTCCGTCCATATTTTGTTACTGCCTATTGTACGCCTTCTTGATTTTTCTGACAATACGTTATTTCAGTAATCTTCCAAAACCTTCAGCTAAAAGCCGTTGCTTTTTTCGACCCGGTGGGCGACCATAAAAATACTGCCTGACAAGTGTCAGTATGTAAATGGGCACTCTTTATCTTCGATATCTCGTGAAGGGACGAAAACAACATGCGGCGATCACGAATGACCAACCCAAACGACATACCAAAACTACTCACGATTGCCGACCTTTCTATTCGTTGGGATATGCCGAGACAAAGTCTACACGACAAAAAAAGGAGAGAATAATTTCCCTCTCCCAGTGCAATATGTCGCGAACAATCGGACGGCACTCTTCCTCGAAAGCGACATCATCGAATACGAAAAAGAGAATCCATACATCAAGACAAGAGCACAACGGGAAGCACGACGGAATTTCATCTTCAAGTTGTATATGGACGCGAACGACGAATAAAAAAGTGGCACATTTCGTGCCACTTTCGTGTTTTTGCCGGCACATTTCGTGCCATTTTTGGGGTTTTGATGATATCACGGAAACCCCAGGCTCTGCCTGGGCTATCACGGAAAGTGATAGCAGTTTCCCCTTATGCTCTTTTTCTTCGTTTTTACTTCGAACTCTCCAAACAATTGATCTTATCTGTAAAAATTTGAACAAAAACAGGAAAGGTGTTTTTTTAAAAAATCAGTAAAGAAAGAAGAGCTTTCGCTCTTCTTTTTGGGAGGGGATGCACAAAGTTACTCAATCATAATACGTTTGGAAGTGTCTAAGTTTTCTTTTTTAGGAAGAACTAATGTCAAAACGCCATCTTCCAACTTAGCCTGAGCGCCTTCTTCACTCACGTCTTTCAACAAAATACTGCGAGACATTTGTGACATTCGACGTTCTCGGTGGATATATTTACTTCCTTCTTCTTCAGAAACACTTTCATGCTTAACAGATAAGTTGAGACGACCATCATCGATTGTAACTTGAATATCTTCTTTTTTAACTCCAGGTACTTCTGCTTCAATGACATACTTGTCTGCTTCGTCTTTGATATCCACCTTAAATGTATCGTGTCTTAGACTTCTTTCGAACGGAAGCCCACTTGCTGAGAAAAAGTCATCTAACATGTTTGAAAAATCATTAAACCCAAGGTTCATTAAATCATTACGCTTTTTGTTGAAAGGAATCAAACCAGCCATGATAATCACTCCTTAGATTTATTTTTTAGCACTCTATACACTGGAGTGCTAATCACAATTTATAAATATCAAATTCAAAAAAAAGTGTCAATAGAAAACCCTTATTTTTTTAATAAAAATAAGATGTATGACAAGGCAGATAGAGTGTAGTCTGATCTGTTTTGTTATACATCTCATATAATTCAATAGTTCCCACTCGAAAAGTTTGTGAAATCGGTCGATTTTTGTCTGTTTTTTATACTTTGGCTTGAGAGCGTCGCCAAGTTTGCGTGGAGTTTTTATTTCACGCAAACTTGGCGTTTTTTTGCCCTTTTTAGAGTTTCACATCGTTTTCCAGGGCGATCTGCTTCAACTGCTTATGTAACGCCACATCCATCTCCTGAATGAATACCTCGGTCATATCGAATTTCAGGTATTCATTTGTCTCCTTTGACCCGATTTTTTCTTTTGATTCCACGATATACAACAGCCCATCCAAAAATCGGATGGGCTGTTTGAGTATGAGATAGCTTATGGTTTCAAGACGACCTTGATACACCCATCTGCCCGATCATTAAATGTTTGATAGGCAGAAGCAGCATCATCAAGTGCCACTCGATGCGTCACGATATCTGTTGGATCAAATTCTTTGTTGATAATTTTTTGGAACAGTTCCGGCATCAAATGGACAACGGGTGCTTGTCCCATTTTCAGCGTAATATTTCGGGTGAAGAAATCGCCAAGCGGGAATTGATTGTATTTTTCAGCATAGACACCCGTCAACTGTACGGTACCAAATTTCCGGACAGCGTCCTTCGCAATATTAATGGCACTCAACGTTCCACCTTGCAGACCAATCTTTTGTTCGATTTTTTCTACAGCGGACATCTTTCCGTCAAAACCGACGCAATCAATGACGACGTCTGCCCCACCCTGTGTCAACTCTTTAATGTATGCACCACTTTCGGCGTGGTCCGAGAAGTTCACCGTCTCAACTTTATTCGTCATTTTAGCATGATTTAATCGATACACTTGATCATCTACTGCAATGACCCGTTTCGCACCTTGCATCCATGCGAATTTTTGTGTCATCAGTCCAACTGGTCCTGATCCAAGTACAACGACCGTATCTCCTTTTTTCACACCTGCATGTAAGACACTCCAATACGCCGTAGGTAAAACGTCAGACAAGAACAGTAATGCCTCATCTTCTAGTTCACATGATTCAGGAATCACGAGTGGCATAAAATTCCCAAACGGAACTTTCAAATATTCCGCCTGACCACCAGGATGTCCACCAAACTCTTCTGTGAAACCGAAATACCCACCTGTATCGACATGGGGATTTCCGTTCGAGTTATCGCATTGACTTTCCATATCATGTTCACAAAAGAAACAGTGACCACAAGCAACGTTAAACGGTAACACAACCCGGTCTCCTCGCTTGACCTTCGTCACATCTGGTCCCACCTCTTCAACTATGCCCATCGGTTCATGACCAATGACATAGTCTTTGTGAGCCGGCATATTCCCCTGATAGATGTGTAAGTCTGAACCACAAATGGCAGTCGATGTGATTTTGACGATGATGTCATCGTTTTTTTCAATCGATGGATCCTTTACTTGTTTGACTTGAACATCCTTCGCTCCTTGGTACGTTACGGCGCGCATCTGAAATCCCCCTTAGTGAAATAGAATGACGTACCTTTTTCCTTACCCAAATACCATCATTTCCTCTACATGTTTATTGGAATTGGATACCATGTCTTTGAAAGGGGATGACCATTACGCAATCGATATGTAATTTTATAAATCCGGAAAGTAAAAAAAAGATTGTGAAAACGGTCGATTTCGCCCGTTTTTCTCGTGCTTGGCTCTGGAGCAAGGACATCGTTGCGAGGAATTGTCATTTCACGCAAAGAAGGCGTTTTTTTGCTCTTTTTAGAGATTTCTCGAGTCGGACACCTTCCGGTATAGTTCGATCACCTGGGGGGTTCTCTTTCTCCCACGCCGTGTTCTTCAGCATCGGGATTTTGAAGATCATCTCCATCTCAATCATCAACTCTCTCAGTTGCTCATCTCGCAGGCGGATCGACGGATCTCGCATGATTTCCTCGTACCTCGACTCGAACCCCTTTATCGTCATCAACATCTTCATCACTCCTTTTATTATTTTTTCTTCTCGACGTAATTCCGCAAAGACGCCCTCGACCAACTCGTAGAGTTTCACATCGTTCTCCAGGGCGATCTGCTTCAACTGCTTATGTAACACCACATCCATGTCCAACGAGACTTTTTTTACGATTGATCCGTTCCGGTTTCGTCTCGATGGCGAAATAGTCGTCGTCCAGCCGGGACTGCCCCGTGACCGGGTCGATCTTCCAACGGATCCGTGGCGACACGCTTCGCCTTTGTCACACTGGAACGGCTCGTCTGAACGAAATCGAGCACCTTTTTTTCCGCATTCGAATGGTTGCGGTCGATATGCCAACGCTTCGTCCGTTGGTCGAACGTCGCCCCGGCCGACTTCAGCGCCTCTCGTAGCTTCTCCTTGCCCACTGGCGCATGTTGCTTCGCCAGATCCAGGAACTTCATGCGCTCGTTCAGTTCCGTCACCTCGTAAATCGTGAGGTCCATGTTCTTCATCGGAGACCACCCTTTCTTCTTTGGTTGTTGCCAACCTTCCCTCTTACCCTCTTGATTCTTCGCAATTGGGGCTAATCCCTTCTTGTTTTTCCTTCTGGATCGCCCTGGCATCCTGTCGGATGTCTCGGGCGATCCTCTCAAGGTCTTCCTTCTCTCTGCTGAACGCACTTCGCTACGGCGTTTACGCCTTCGCTCGCTTGTCGGGGCACATGCGGAACACGTCGCCAGACTGCGCTAGGCTCGTATTCCTCGTGCCACATATGAATTTGCATCTTCTCTTGCTTCCTCGCTGATCTGTTTGCTCTTTGTTCTTTTCTTTTAGAACTTGGAAAGAAAAAAGACTTGAAACCAAAGAGCGCACCGGGCATACTCCGGTAGGGAAGATAGGAAACGGCTGGATGGGCAGACTAACCCCTTTGAAAAAGGATGCGGTTAAAATCTGCCCACCACGTTCTCCGTCTAGTGCAAGACGAGGTATCCGTATGTCTAGGCGTTCCAAGACTCCGGGGTGTCTCAACCCCGACATGTGACTCGCTGCGCATCATTCGCGCACACAAGGCGTTTCCACGCCCTACCTTGCTGCCTTTCGGCGACTCGTCACATAACCCACTATACGACGGCCAGGGCCGTCATATGTCGTGTCACAGCAATCATACAGCCGCCTACGAGGAACTCCCCCACCGTTTGTCGTGGGACTGCCTCCGGTCGTACCATATGACCCCGTCTGAACCTCTCAACGATCTTTACCATATCCCCGAAGGGACTTAGGCTATGTACAGGGCTTTCCGTCCTTCCCCTGCTAACGTCACACCACATGCTGGAACCGCCGTGATGACCGATCTACTTTGTTGCGTCGGCTAGATGGACCTACTCGTTTTAAGAGCGAGTGCAGAACTCTGATATGTAAAAAACCACACAAAAGGACGTCGTCCGAATAGAGAGTTTCGTGAAACTCGCTACTGAACGACGCCCTTTTTTATACTAAAACCTTGAATGTTTCAGGTTTCCTTAGTATGATAAGTTCATCTAAGTTGAAGTCACGGACCAGTGACTTCAACGGTTCAATAGCAAGTGTTCTGAGCACTCGCTATTCAAAAGCGTCACTTCGATGATCTTCAATCTGTTTGGCGACAGGTTGAAAGGAGAAGTGGCGTTTTTTGTTGTTCCGTCCATATTTTGTTACTGCCTATTGTACGCCTTCTTGATTTTTCTGACAATACGTTATTTCAGTAATCTTCCAAAACCTTCAGCTAAAAGCCGTTGCTTTTTTTCGACCCGGTGGGCGACCATAAAAATACTGCCTGACAAGTGTCAGTATGTAAATGGGCACTCTTTATCTTCGATATCTCGTGAAGGGACGAAAACAACATGCGACTGATCACGAATGACCAACCCAAACGACATACCAAAACTACTCACGATTGCCGACCTTTCTATTCGTTGGGATATGCCGAGACAAAGTCTACACGACAAAAAAGGAGAGAATAATTTCCCCCTCTCCAGTGCAATATGTCGCGAACAATCGGACGGCACTCTTCCTCGAAAGCGACATCATCGAATACGAAAAAGAGAATCCATACATCAAGACAAGAGCACAACGGGAAGCACGACGGAATTTCATCTTCAAGTTGTATATGGACGCGAACGACGACAAAAAAGTGGCACATTTCGTGCCACTTTCGTGTTTTTGCCGGCACATTTCGTGCCATTTTGGGGGTTTTGATGATATCACGGAAACCCCAGGCTCTGCCTGGGCTATCACGGAAAGTGACAGCAGCCTCCCTTATGCCTTTTTCGTTTTTACTCGAACTCTCCAAACAATCGACCTTATCTGTAAAAATTCTGAACAAAAC